>CACXEL010000398.1 GCA_902766655.1 uncultured Lachnospiraceae bacterium
AGCCCACCGGTGCCCTGGACTATGTGACGGGCAAGCAGATCCTGAAGCTCCTCCAGGACATGTGCCGGCAGAAGGGGATGACGGTGGTCGTCATCACGCATAACTCCGCGCTGACGCCCATGGCAGACCGGGTCATCCGGATCAGGAACGGGCGCGTGGCGGGTACGGAGATCAACACGGACCCGATTCCGGTGGAAGACATCGAGTGGTAAAGGGATGCGGAGCCGGCCTGCGAATTTAGGTTTCATAAGACGAGCATGCTGACAGGAGATGGCGCGCGTGAAGAAAAAAGCGGTCCTCAAGGACTTTTTCCGGGAAATCAAAAAGAATAAGGGGCGCTTTCTGTCCATTTTCTTCATTGTCATGCTGGGCACGGCCTTCTTTTCGGGCCTGCGGTCCACCGGCTACGACATGAAGTATTCCGCCGACGCCTTTTACAAGGAAACCAAGCTGATGGACATCCGCGTGATCAGCACCCTTGGCCTTACGGACGCGGACCTTGAGACCATGCGCACCGTTTCCGGCGTGGTGGATGTGACCGGCGGCCACACTGCCGACGTGATCTGTCTCCACAGGGGGACCGAGCTCGTGATCCGCCTGGTCGGCAGGACCAGAGGCGTCAACGAGCCGGCTGTGACCGAGGGACGTGTGCCTGAGGGCGCGGGCGAGGTCCTCCTGGACGCCTACCGGATGCAGGGCCGCTATGAGATCGGTGACACCTTCACGGTGGCGGGAAGCGATGGGGCTGATCTGAGTGACACACTGATCAGGGATAGCTTCACGGTGGTCGGTTTCGGTTATCTGCCATACTATACGGACCTTACCAGAGGGGACAGCTCCATCGGCGACGGATCGGTGGATGCGTTCGCCGTCATTTCACCGGAAGTCTTTGCCGCGGACCACTATACGGAAGCGTATGTGACCGTACTGAATGCCGACGAGACTATGTCGCTCAGTGACGAGTACAAAGCGCTGATTGAAAATGTGTCCGATGGTCTCGAGGTGGTCTCTGAGAAGGCCCGCGCGCGTCGCTACGAGGAGGTGGTCGCGGACGCGAACGCATCCATCGCGGACGCCAGAGCCGCCATAGAAGAGGGTGAACAGGAACTGGCCGATGCGGCCCAGGCCCTGGCGGACGGGCGGCAGGAGATTGCCGACGCCGAGACTGAGATCGCGGAAAATGAAGACAAGCTTGCGGACGGCCGGCGTGAATACGAGGAGGGCCGCAAGGAGTACGAGGACGGAAAAAAGCAGGTGGAGGAGGGCAGAAAGGCTCTTGAGGACGGCGAGTCGGAGCTGGCATCTGCCCGGGCGGAGCTCGCCTCCGGCAAGGCCCGATATGCCTCCGGTCTCGCCGAGTATGAGGCCGGAAAGGCGGTCCTGGAGGCCTCTCAGAGCAAATATGATGCCGGATACGCTGCTTACCAAGCCGGACTTGAGACTGTCAGCTCCCTTGAGAGTGCTGTCAATGAAGCCCGGACCGCCTATGAGGCGGACAATACCGCCTACGAGACAGATCTGGCTGCTTATGAGGCGGACCGGACAGCATACGAGGAGCGGGTGGCCGCGCTCAGGGCGGCTTCCGAGGCGCCGGACGCGAATCAGGCTGAGATCGCGCAGACCTACTATGCCCTGATGGCGGAGAAAACGGCTCTGGAGACCAGAAAGAATGCGCTGGACCTCCGCTATGCCGCGCTCCTGCCGCAGAGCCAGACCCTGACACTTCTCGAGTCGCAGCTGGCTGCGGCCAGGGAGCAGACGGAGGCGGCGGGAGAGGAGCTGGCCGAGGCCAAGGCGGCTCTGGATGCCGGATGGGCTGAGCTCGAAGCGGGAAAGGCCGAGCTGGATGCCGCAGCCGAGAAGATCGCCTCCGGCGAAGCGCAGATCGCGGCTGGGCAGGCTGAAATAGACGCCAACAGATCTCGCCTGGAGGCGGCGGAGAAGGAGCTGCAGGAGGGAAATAAGACCCTCTGGGATGCCGACGACGAGCTCTGGTCCGGTGAGCAGCAGCTCTCCGAAGGTAAGCAGCAGCTGGCGGACGCTAAGCAGGAGCTGGCGGACGGCCAGGCTGAGTACGACGAGAAGCTGCCGGGGGCTCTCGCCGATATAGAGGATGGCAAGGCAAAGATCGCCGATGCGGAGGAGGTGCTCTCATCCCTGGAGGAGCCGGAGTGGTACATCCTGGACCGGACGCTGACGGAGGCGACGGTCTCCTATGACCAGAACGCGGAGCGGATGGCCAACCTGGGACAGGTATTCCCGGTCATCTTTTTCCTGGTCGCTGCCCTCGTTTCCCTGACGGCCATGACGCGCATGGTCGACGAGCAGCGGATGCAGATCGGTACCATGAAGGCTTTGGGTTACGGGGCTGCCACGATCGCGGGGCGGTACTTCTGGTACGCCATGCTGGCCACGGTGACCGGAGGAATCATCGGCATCGCCCTGGGCGAACGCTTTCTCCCCTGGCTCATCATCGTCTCCTACGGCATCGCTTATCCGGGCCTTCTCAGATGCCTCACGCCCATCAACTGGGACCAGGCCATCCTGGGACTGGCGTCTGCCTGCGCATGTACCGGCCTGTCCACGCTGGCCGCCTGTTACAACCAGCTCAGAGCGCAGCCCGCGGCTATCATGCGCCCTGTGGCGCCCAAGGGCGGCAGGCGTGTGCTCCTCGAGCGCATTCCCTTTATCTGGAAGCATCTTTCTTTCAATCAGAAATCCACGGTCAGAAATCTTCTCCGCTACAAGAAACGGTTCTTCATGACCGTTGTCGGCGTGGGCGGCTGCATGGGCCTGCTCCTGGTCGGCTTCGGTCTCCACGACTCCATCAATGAGATCGCCAAGCGCCAGTATGTCCACATCTTCACCTATGAGGCCTCGGCCACCTATGCCTCCTCGGCTTCAGAGGAAGAACGCGCGGCCATGCTGGAGACTGTCCGCGAAAGCGATGGCGTGACCGGCGCCATGGAGCTCTCCGTCACTTCGGTGGATCTCCTTCACGACAAGGCGATCCAGAGCGTCAGCCTTTTTGTGGCCGACCCGGAGCAGATCGACGACTATCTGGAGCTGCGGCACCGGGGCAGCGGGGAGAGGGTATCCTACCCGGAGGAAGGGGCTTTCATTTCCGAAAAGACGGCAGACATGCTGGGCGTCAAAATCGGAGACAGTCTGGAGATCCGGCGGGAAGGAGAGCGCTCCGTCCGCGTCCAGGTGGCGGATATAGTGGAGAACTATGTTCTCCACTACCTCTTCATTTCACCGAGGACCTACGCGCAGCTCTACGGGAAACCGGTGAAAAATAACACCATCTATATGAATTACGGGGAAAAGACGCCCGAGGAGGAGGCGGACCTGGGGCGGAGGCTCATGAGCATGGATGCCTGTTCCGGCATCGGGTTCGTCACGGATCTTGAAAAGAGCATCGACGATATGCTTTCGGTCCTGGGGGCCGTGGTGGCGGTGCTCATCGCTTCAGCCGGCCTGCTCGCCTTCGTCGTTCTCTACAACCTCAACAGCATCAACATCATGGAGCGGCGGCGGGAGCTCGCGACCCTCAAAGTCCTTGGCTTCTATGACGGTGAGGTGGCCATTTATGTTTACAGGGAGAATATCATCCTGACCTTTTTCGGCATCGCCCTGGGCCTTCTCTTCGGCACTGTCCTTCACCGGTTCGTCATCGTCACGGTGGAGGTGGACCTCATGATGTTCGGGCGGAATGTGTCAACGGTCAGCTACGTTCTGAGCAGCCTGATCACCCTCGGCTTTGCGGTGTTCGTGAACGGAATCATGTATTTCGGCCTGAAGAAGGTGGATATGATCGAGTCGCTGAAGAGTGTGGAGTGAGAAGCCGGATAGAAAGAGGGAGGTCCCGTACTCAAAATATTTCATTTTTGAGTATGGGACCTCCCTCTTTCACTATAAGACATTATTTGTCACTGTTCAGCACCCTGAAATAATGAAAAAACCTGTCTGCCGGGCAAGCTTGCCAGCAGGTTTTATTCATTATTTCAGGGTGCTGAACAGTTACTGTTATTCTTTTTCTTCCGTCTCCGGCAGCGCGGGAATCCCGTTGACCAGAACACCTCCGTCCACAGGGATGCAGAGATAGGTGATTCCGTCGATATTCTTCGTGCTGATGAGGGAAGAACGGTCGGTGTCCACCTTGATGGTGGCGGAATCCGTGGAGACGATGACGGCCGGCTCCCGCAGGGCGGGCACGGTCAGCGTCATATCCCCGACGCAGTCATCGTAGCTGTCGTCGAAATCGTCGGTGTTCACACCGCAGCGCTCGGCCAGCTTCTTCACGTCGCTCTTCTCCAGGTTCGTGACGTCCTCTGCCTCCAGGTGACTTAAGTCCTCCTGCAGAGCGGAGGCGGAGGAGACGCTGACGCCAAGGGCGTCCATGAGGATGTGGAAGGCTTCCTTCTGCTCCTTCTGGGTGGCCGGGATGGCGGCGTCGAAGAGGGCGTCGAAGAGATCGACCGAAATGCCCTTCTTTGCTCTGTAGAGCGTCTCGTTCAGATCCGACACGCGGTCCGAGAAGGCCGGATAGAGGAAGCCTTCGACCGGGGCGCCGATGGTCCACCTGCGGTCGAGCTCATAGACACCGCTGTCCTCGTCCCAGCCCAGAGCGGGCTTGGTGAGGGCGGCCGGGCAGATGGCGAAGAGGAGGGTCTGGTAGACCACATCCCCGTCCTCCAGCTTATGCCTGTCGCTGGACTTGCCGGGCACGTCGTAGGTAATGTGGAAAAGAGAGGCGAAATAAGGATCCGTGTGGGCGTAGGCGGCAGCCACCTGTTCGACAAAGGCGTCCAAAAGCCCGTGGTTCTCGTAATCCAGATTCCACAGCGGCAGCAGAGAGGCGGCCTGGGAGGAGAGGGAGACGGAATTCATTTCCCGGCCCATGACGCCCTGCAGCGCCTTCTTCATAATGTCCTTGTAGCGGAAGCGCTCGTCCTCGTCGAAGGAGAGGAACTTGCGGAAGGAGGTCCAGACGACCTCGCTCTCCGGGGAGACGTAAAAGCTGTAGACCCAGTCCACGGGCGGGTCGTTGGCCCGGAGGATCTTCTTTATTTCATTTAACTCTTCTTTATTCACGCTAAAGCCCTGCCTTTGTAAGAATTCAAGAACCGCCTGCGATCCTTGAGCAAAGTGTGCATCCTGCCGAAATAAAAAAGCCTGGACCGTTAAGATCCAGGCCTTCGTCGGGGCAGCGAGATTTGAACTCGCGACCTCACGGCCCCCAGCCGTGCGCGCTACCAAGCTACGCCATACCCCGAAACGACTATTATTATGCTTTATGTTGGCGGAAATGTCAAGAATAAATTTTACAATTCCGAAAATTTAACGGCCGGTCCCGGGAAGCGGTGAGTTTTTAACTAAAGGAGATTGTTTCCCCGCCGCAGGAATGATATAATCGGGCAGAACTTCAGTCCAATGAATGCGCATCGGCCGAGGATATGGCGTGCTTGCAGCCGACCTCGCCGCACCAGTCTGATTTATACAGAAGGAGGCCCATATGTCCATTCTCTACAGATCCACACGCAGCAGCGCGGAGCCGGTGACGGCCTCCAAGGCTATTCTGACCGGGCTCTCCCCGGACGGCGGACTCTTCGTGCCGACCGAAATCCCGACCTTCACCAGCTCCCTGGAGGAAATGAAGACCATGTCCTACCGGGATCTTGCCTACGATATCATGAGCCGGTGGCTCACCGACTTCACGGAGGAGGAGCTCAAGGCCTGCATCGCCGGCGCCTATGACGAGAAGTTCGATACGCCCGCCATCGCGCCGCTCGTGAAGAAGGATGGCGCGTATTACCTGGAGCTCTATCACGGAGCCACCATCGCCTTCAAGGACATGGCTCTGTCCATCCTCCCCCATCTCATGGTCACCGCTGCCCGCAAGAACGGCGTTCACGATGAGATCGTCATTCTGACAGCCACCTCCGGTGACACGGGCAAGGCGGCCATGGCCGGCTTTGCGGACGTGCCCGGGACGAGAATTATCGTTTTCTACCCCCATGGGGGCGTTTCCAATATCCAGTACCTGCAGATGGCGACCCAGCGCGGGGCCAACACCCATGTCGTGGCCATCCGGGGCAACTTTGACGATGCGCAGACCGCGGTCAAGAAGATCTTCAACGACCGGGAGATGGCTGCCGAACTGGCCGACAAGGGTATCCGCTTCAGCTCCGCCAACTCCATCAACATCGGACGTCTGGTCCCCCAGATCGTCTACTACGTCTACGCCTACTGCCAGATGGCAGCTGCCGGGGAGATCAAAACGGGCGAGGAAATCAACATTACCGTTCCGACCGGCAATTTCGGCAACATCCTGGCCGCCTACTACGCCGGACAGATGGGCCTGCCCATCCATAAGCTGATCTGTGCGTCCAATGAAAATAAAGTCCTTTTCGACTTCTTCCAGACCGGAGAGTATGACCGGAACCGGCCGTTCATCCTGACCAGCTCCCCCTCCATGGACATTCTCATCTCCAGCAACCTGGAGCGGCTGATCTACAGGGCCTGCGGCGACGACTCCGAACGCTGTGCCGCCTTTATGGAGAGCCTGGGAAGGACCGGCAAGTATGATATCACGGACGATATGCGGGAGAAGGTCTCCGATTTCTATGGCGGGTTCGCTTCCGAGGAGGAGAATTTCGCCGGGATCCGGGACCTCTACGGGAAGACCGGCTACATCATCGACACCCACACAGGCATCGGCAACGCGGTCTACCGCCGCTATGCCGCGGAGACAGGGGACACGACCCCCACTGTCATCGCTTCCACGGCCAGCCCCTACAAGTTCGCCGTTTCTGTGGTCGGCGCCATCGCGCCGGACGAGGTGGAAG
The DNA here is from genome assembly GCA_902766655.1 of uncultured Lachnospiraceae bacterium. GTDB lineage: Bacteria > Bacillota > Clostridia > Lachnospirales > Lachnospiraceae > Chordicoccus. The sequence goes on from CACXEL010000398.1 coordinate 6,852, forward strand.
GGAAGACGGACTTCGAGCTGATCGATCTCCTCAGCCGCCTTGGCGGCACGGCCGAGCCGGCTGCCATCACGGATATCCGCACGGCGCCGATCCGCCACAGGACTGTGGTGGACCCGGCCGATATGGCGGATGAAGTCCGGAGGATCCTGGGGGTCTGACAGTGAGGACGGATGGGTCGCAGGAGTAACGGATCCCTCCTCACCGGCCATGACAATGATCGGCTCCCGGGAAGGGAATGCCTGGCGCACTGGTCGCGAAGGTCTCACATATGGTCTCTTATTTCTGATTAATAATCTCGCCGGTTCCTTACTTCTTTACAGAGGGGTGGTTTTGGATTATAATAGAATCACTCCTGGAATGTGCGATCCCCTATTTTTCCTGAACCTACATTTGAATTAAAGGGATTCCTATATCGTCGTATCAATGTCAGGCCGCGAGCAACTACCGGCGGAAGGCAGCGCTGCGAGTGCGGTTACCCACCTGGCTTCGAGCTAGGCGTCAGTTTCATAGGAACGGCATTTTGGGAGCTTTTTCTTCATAAATTATGCGCGGGCCGTAAAGGCCCGCGTATTGTAGTAGAAGGTCTCTTAAGGCTTTTGAAGGAAACACGGTCCTGCGAAGGGGCCCGTTTCCGAGTGGCTGAGCGCTGCCTGATGGGAGGCCTTTTTTGACTGCGAGGACGTGTTTTCATTTTCAGACAGGAGGTCAGGATATGTCTGTCAGAGAGTTCACCTTCGGAAAGACCGGGGACGGCCGGGAAGTGGCTGCGTTTGAAATCAAAAATGCCGGCGGCGCCTCCATCACTGTCATAAGCTACGGCGCCATTCTTCAGAGCGTGCTTGTTCCCGATGCCGGCGGCGCCCTCCGGGACGTGGCCCTGGGCTACGATGCGGTGGAGCCCTACGAGGCCAACCCCAACTATTTCGGCGCTACCATAGGGCGCAGCGGCAACCGGATCGCCGGCGCCGCCTTTACGCTGAACGGAAAGCGCTATCAGCTTGCTGCCAATGAAAATGACAACAACCTCCACAGCTGCCCCGACGGCTACAATTTCCGGCTCTGGGACGGCAAGGCGGGTGAGGACGGGCTGAGCGTTTCCTTCCGGCTCCACAGCGCGGATATGGACCAGGGCTTCCCGGGCGCCTTTGACGTCACGGTGACCTATGCCCTGAGCGAGGACAATGCCGTCTCCATCACCTATGACGGGATCTCCGATGCCGACACGGTGGCCAACATGACCAACCACTCCTACTTCAATCTGAAGGGGGCGGGCTGCGGGGATATCTACGACCATTTCCTGACGATCTGCGCGGACGGCTACACGCCCGTGGATGCGAAGAGCATACCGGTCGGTACGGTAGCGCCGGTCGAGGGGACGCCCTTCGACTTCAGGACCGCCAAGCAGGTCGGCCGGGACGCGGACCTTCCCTGCGAGCAGCTCTCCTTCACGGGCGGCTACGACCACAACTTCGCTGTGAACGGCGAGGGCATGCGGCAGGCAGCCGAACTCTTCTCCGCCGAGTCCGGCATCGTCATGAAGGTCCTGAGCGACCTGCCGGGTATCCAGTTCTACGCCGGGAACTTCCTCTCCGGACCGGCCGGCAAGGGCGGTGCGGCCTATCCCGTCCACGGCGGACTGGCCCTCGAGACCCAGTATTATCCCAACTCCGTCAACGAACCGGCCTTTGCCTCGCCTGTCCTGAAGGCGGGCGAACGCTATTTTACCAGAACGGTGTATGCCTTCGGCGTTAAGGCGGGATAAAGGCCGGGTGAACAAGATACTGATGGCGGACTGAACGGACCCGAAGGCGGGATCCGCCTCCGGATGCGGGCTTTCCCGGTGGCGGAATCAGGGGCAGATCTGAACGAAATCATGAAGGTGGAATATAAAAACAGATATGAATGAGGTTCTGAAGGCATTCAAGGTCCTGGCGGCCAGAATAAGGGATGACCATGTGGGGGCGTACGCGGCGATGTGCGCTTATTTCCTGATCATTTCTTTTGTGCCCTTCATTACGATCCTCATCGCTCTGTCCCGCAGGGCCACGCTGGATTCCGTCGCCTTCATCGAGGGTCTCATTTCCGTGATTCCGGCAGGGCTCACGGATTACGTCACGACCATCATTGACGAGGTCTACGCGAAGCCTCAGACGCTTCTGCCGGTCTCCCTCCTGATCCTCACCTACTCCGCCTCCAAGGCTGTCCACGCCCTGACCAACGGGCTGAACGTGATCAGCCATGTGGAGGAGACCCGTGGCTGGTTCTTCCTCCGGTTCAGGTCCATGATCCTGGTCATCCTTACCATGGTCATCATCAGCGTCGTGCTCCAGCTCAATGTATATGGCACCCTGGTCAGGGAGCTGATCTCGGTCGCCTTCCCCTGGCTGGGGGAATTCATCGAGACCATGTATCCCTTCCGAAGTCTCTTCGCCTATTTCGGGCTGCTGATCGTCTTCGTCATGGTCTACAAGTTCGTGCCCAACTGCCACTATACCTTCCGGTCGCAGCTGCCCGGCGCGTTGGTGGTCGCCACGATCTGGAGCTTTTTCTCCTACCTCATGTCTCTCTACTACACCCACAACCAGAATTTCCTGGACACCTATGGGAGTCTCACGGGTATCATTCTGGCCATGATCTGGCTCTTTTTCTGCATGCTCTTCCTCCTGGTCGGCGCGGAGATGAACCGGATCATCTACGAGGACCCGGAGAACAACGTCTTCGTCAGCACCGGTGAGAAGGTCCAGGGAATGTCCGACGCCCGCCGCAGGCGGGTCGAGGACCAGATCGCGGCGGAGCAGGCGCAGGCCCACAGACGGCGGGTGAGAAAAGCCAACGGCGGCATCACCCCCGATGACGACAGGGATATGTGGGATGATCTGGACATCAATGATTACGAGAGGATGGTGCGCCGCAGGCGGGACGTGCGGCCCGGCGAGCGCGGCGGCTATGTTGTCCGCAGGACAGGAGAACTCTATGACCCCGAAGAAAAAGAGAACTTAGGGGAGCTGCTGGAGGCCGACGACGAGCTGGTCGACGACGTCAGCGAGTCCATCATTGACATGACCATGAAGCTGGTCGAAGAGTACCCGGCGGAGATTTCTGCCGGACGTGAAAGCAAAAAGAGCTGAAAAGAGAAGAGCTTAATGAAAACATCTGATTTTTACTATGACCTGCCCAAGGAGCTGATCGCCCAGGACCCGCTTCTTGACCGGTCCTCCTCCCGCCTCCTGCGGCTGGACCGGGAGAGCGGCGCTGTGGCCCATGACACATTCAAGAACATTGTCCATTATCTGAACGAGGGCGATACCCTTGTCATCAATGACACCAAGGTGATCCCCGCCCGCCTTTACGGCGTCCGCGAGGGCACCCTGGGCAAGGTGGAGATACTCCTCCTGGTGAGGAAATCCACCGACACCTGGGAGACACTGGTGAAGCCCGGCAGAAAATGCCGGGAAGGCGCCAGGATCCTTTTCGGAAGCGAGGACGGCAGGGCGGAGAACTGCCCGCTGATCGGAGAGGTGACCGAGGTCCTTCCTGACGGCAACCGGCTGATCCGCTTCCGCTTCGAGGGTATCTTTGAGGAGGTCCTGGACAGGCTGGGCGAGATGCCTCTGCCGCCCTATATCCACCATCGCCTGGAAGACAAGACCCGTTACAATACGGTATATGCCAGGGTGGAGGGGTCGGCTGCTGCGCCCACGGCCGGTCTGCATTTCACGGAGGACCTGCTCCGGGAGATCGAGGCGAAGGGCGTCCATATCGCCCATGTTACCCTGCATGTGGGACTCGGGACCTTCCGGCCGGTCAAGGTGGATGACGTGGAGTCACACCATATGCACTCCGAGTATTACATCGTACCGGAGGAGACGGCAAAGCTGGTAAATGAAACGCATGCGTCCGGCCACCGCGTCATCTGCGTGGGCACCACCTCCTGCCGGACCGTGGAATCCGCCTCTCTCCCGGATGGGACCCTGCAGGCCACCAGCGGCTGGACGGAGATCTTTATCTATCCGGGCTACCGCTTCAAGGTCATGGACGGCCTCATCACCAACTTCCATCTGCCGGAGTCCACCCTGGTCATGCTGGTGTCCGCCTTTGCGGGCCGCGACCACGTGCTGGCGGCCTACGA
>CACXEL010000399.1 GCA_902766655.1 uncultured Lachnospiraceae bacterium
CAGGATACCGGCTAATGCTGCATGCGCGATCTGCTTTCTCTTCAATTACTGTTGCCTCCCTCAATTGCTTTCAGCCTGCGCTCTCCGAACGCAGGCCCCCTCTCTTAAGATGCCGCCGATCGTCTGAATCATAAGGCCCTTAATTGGAACATTATACCACAGTCGGCCTGTCATGTCACAGATAATTCTCAGACATCCACAGCTAAATCCTCAGGAGCCGGCGTGACGCCTTCGGCTGCGCCGCTCCTTGAGGGCGCGGTGCTTCTCTACGATCTCCTCGGCCTCCTCGGGTGTCATGAGCCGGGTCGTCTTCACGGCGAAGATCTTGCCATCCTCGTTCCTTCGGAGCCTGATCTTGCCCTTCACAAAGCCGTGCTCCTCGCACCAGCCGACCGAGAAATAATTTTTCCCGTAGTCCGAGAACCATTTGACCCGCTGCCTGGCGCTCCTCCCGCACTCGAAGCACCGGAGCGCCCGCACCTCCTTGTCCTCCATCACCGCTTCCTTGGTGGGGAATCCGCGGGTGATGTATTTCTCGTAGGTGTCGTAGCGGATCTTGAGCTCGTCCTCCCGTCCCTTCGGCGTCCTGTAGTAGTCCACCGAGTAGTTCCGGGAAATGACCTCCTGCGGGATGAACTTCAGCACCCGGGCGGTGTAGACGGCGTCCATGAGCGCCTCGTGGAAATCGCCGTCCTCGGCGATCTTGAGGTACTCCACCGCCCACTGGAGCGCACGGCGGGTCCTGCGTTCCTCGAAGGCGATGGCGAAAAGCTTCTGCACATCCGCGTAGAAGAGGGGCGTCGCGATGAGGCCGTCCATATTATAATAAGTAAGATTCCTCTGGAGCTCCGTCAGGTCCAGCGTGCCCCAGGTGCAGAAGCAGGCATTTCCGCCGCACCAGGCCAGAAAGTCGGTCACCGCCTCCGGAAAGGGGCGGCCCCTGTCCAGATCCTTCATGGACAGGTTGATGATCTCCCGGGTCCGGAAATGGATCTGCCGGTAGACCACCGGCTTTATGAGCTCGTGGAAGGTGTCCACGATCTCTTTTTTCTCGTTGAGCTTGACAGCTCCGATCTCTATGATCTCAAAGGGGAGCCGCCGGTCCTCCCGGGTCTTGCCGAAAGGACACTGGTTCCACTCGAGATCCAGCACGATATAATTCATATGCTCTCCGTCCGCCCCGCTCTTCCATGCTGCGCACCCGAAAAATCACTCAATCGGAAAAGCGGATTCATTTGTTCAGGCAATTTTCGACATACACTGTAATGATAATACGGATTTATCCCATCTTCAAGCCCGGAAGGTCCCAAATAGGGCAACTATTCCGCTTTCAAGGCCATGGCCGCTGTGCTATCATAAAAACAGTGACTGTTGATGGCCGGCCTGCGGGCGGGCTTCATTTCCCGAAAAGGAAAAAGGAACACACATGAACAAGGAATTACTGGCGACGCTGAGCAGCATCACCCCGGAGGAGAAGAATATCCTCCAGGGCAAGGGCAGCATCGAGCAGCGCCTCTACACCGATACCGGGCGGTTCGAGGTGGACAGCGCCAAGATGCTGAGCCGGGGGCAGCTCATACAGATCAGGACCCACACCCGCTTTGTGCATTTTCCGAGGCACACCCACAACTACATCGAGATGGTCTACATGTGCGCCGGCACCACCCACCACATCGTCTCCGGCACGGACGTCTTCCTGCGGCAGGGCGACATCCTCATCATGAACCAGAACGCGGTCCAGGAGATCCTGCCGGCCGGGCGCGAGGACATCGCCGTCAACTTCATCATCCTGCCCGAATTCTTCGACGAGACCCTCCGGATGATGGGAAATGAGACCAACCACCTCAAGGATTTCCTGGTCAGCTGCCTGAAGTCCGGCGACTCGCCCGTCTCCTACCTCCACTTCGAGGTCGCGGATGTCCTGCCCATCCAGAACCTGCTGGAGAACCTGGTCTGGACCCTGGCCTCGGGCAGCCCGCCCCAGCACATGATCAACAAGTACACCATGGGCCTCCTCTTCCTGGAGCTCATGGGCTGCACCGAGAAGCTCCACACCAGCCGCCGGTCCTACGACCACGAGATCGTCCTCCGGTCCCTGGAGTACATCGAGGCCCACTACCGGGACGGCGAGCTGGGCGAGCTGGCAGCTCTGCTGGGCTGCGAGATGACCTGGCTCTCCCGCACCATCAAGCGGGTGACCGGCTTCACCTACCTGGAGCTCCTCCAGCAAAAGCGGATGGATATGGCCTGCCAGCTCCTCTCCAACACGCCCCTCACGGTGGCCGAGGTGGGGCTCGCGGTCGGCTATGAAAATATCAGCTACTTCCACCGGCTCTTCCAGAAATATTACGGCATCACGCCCAGGAAATACAGGCAGGTCCGCCGCAAGGACCGCCCGGAGGACGATGCATGAGGGGGCGGCTTTTTAAACGGCCGCCTTTCGGCAGACAGACCTCTGCCGGGTACCGGGGCAGCTCTTCGGACGTTCCGCAGCCAAAGCGAAGGCTTTCCGGCGCCGCCCGCAGAAGACTCGCGGCGGCCCTGGCGGGCCTCGCAGCCCTCTGTCTCCTCCTCGGCTTCTTCGCCATCCGGTATCTGATTGCCGGCACCCCGGTCTCGCCGGTCGTATCCGGCGCCATCCAGGCGCAGGCGGCCGGGGACCCGGTCATGACCGGCGCCTCCGGGGACCTGACCGTCCGCTGCCTGGACGTCGGCCAGGGGATGGCGGCCCTGATCGAGTGCGGAGGCCACTACATGGTCATCGACGGCGGCGGCCGGGAGACCTCCTCCAGATTCGTCGCCATCCTCAAAGCGTCCGGCGTTGAGAAGCTGGACTATATTGTCGTCTCCCACTACGATGAGGACCACCTGGCCGGGCTCATCGGCGCCCTCCACGTCTTTCCGACCGGCCGGATACTGGCCCCGGACTATCGGCCGGACACAGATATTTTCCGCTCCTACGAGAAAATGAGGACCGCGGAGGAGGTGCCCGCCGAAGCGCCCGCCCGCGGCGCCGTCTACACGCTGGGCACCGCGGCCTTCCAGATCGTCGGCCCGGACGGCTGGTCCGCCGAGCTCGAGAACGACCGCTCGATCATGGTCCTCCTGACCAACGGCGCCCACCGCTTCCTCTTCCCCGGGGACGCGGAGGCAGCGGGCGAGGCGGAGGCCCTCGCCTCGGGGCTCCCCCTCCGGGCGGACGTCCTCATCGCCCCGCACCACGGGAGCAGGACCTCCAGCACGGACGCCTTCCTGGACGCGGTCTCACCGGAGATCGCCGTCGTGAGCGCCGGCGCGGACAACCCCTACCACCACCCGCACCCATCCGTGCTGGCCAGATACGAGGACCGTGGCATCCGGATATATCGGACCGACGAGAGCGGTACGATCACCTTCTCCTCCCGGGACGGGGTCCTGACCGTGACGACGGAGAAGTGACGGCCGGAAGGGAGCTTCCGGGAGTGCGCAGACAAAAAAGACCGCATGTGCGGTCTTTTTTGTTTGACGGGCGAAGGGTGGGACGGAGGGACGGACCTTTTTCCCAGTTTGGGACGGAGGGACGGACCTTTTTCCCAAAATGGGCAAAAGGTCCGTCCCTCCGTCCCAAACTGGGAAAAAGGTCCGTCTCTCCGTCCCACCCTTCGCCC
>CACXEL010000400.1 GCA_902766655.1 uncultured Lachnospiraceae bacterium
CCGGCCCCTACGATGGAGTTCCTTCGTATATGGGACCCGTTCAGGAGGATGGCGCCCATGCCCACGATGACGTTGTCCTCCACGGTGCAGCCGTGGACGATGGCGTTGTGCCCGACGGTCACGCCGTCACCGATGACCGTGGGGATGTCCGTGCCAACGTGGACCGTGACCAAGTCCTGGATGTTGGTGTTATTTCCTATGATAATAGGTGCCTCGTCGGCCCGGATGACGGTGTTGTACCAGACGCTGCTCCCGGCGCCGATGGTGACATTGCCGACGATGTGGGCGCCGGGGGCTGTGTATACGGATGGATCGATTTTCATGGGACCTCTCTTTCCATTGTATGTCTCGCGAAAGCATCTCACCGCGCCATCCTGCCGTGGACGGTGAGGCTTTTACTGTCAGTGATTCTTCTTTTTATTATAGTATCTGTGCGACGTCCGCGGGCTCGCACGGATTTTTACCGTATGTGTTTCTTTCTCTGATAAAGTGTACTAGCCTGCGGAGCAGGATGCAAGCTAAAAAGGAGGCCCCGAGGGGCCTCCAAGGAGGGGCCAGGCTCTCCCGCTCCCGCGGAAGGCCTGGCCTGCCGGATCTTTTGAATCCGGGGGAATGAGTTCATTTGACACCGGGGAAGAGGCGGCTGTGGAGCCTCGCCCGTCTCCCCGAATTCAGCGGGCTGCCCGTCATACTCAGCCGGCGAAGAGCCTCCTGTGGAGGGTCCTCCTTACCGCGCCGGGGCCGGCGAGCATCTCGCGGAGCATGTCCTCGATCTTCGCCCCGATACCGGCCTTGTAGAGATCCATGCCGAACAGGCTCCTGTTCGCGAGCAGTGGCCTCAGCTGGTCGGTAAGGCTTTCGGGCTCCCCGACCCTGACTCCGCCAAGCTGCCGTGTAAGCGTCTCAAGCATGGGGTCCGGCGAGAGGGTGAAGGGCTGTCCCTGGTCATCCACGGCCAGGAGATACCGGAACCAGCCGGCTATGGCCAGCGGAATGGCCGTAAGGCCCTCCGCGCTGCCGTCCCTCGCGACGTAGGCTTTGATGTTCTCGCCGAACCGGATGGCAGTCATCTGGGAAATGTCAACCGCGATCCGCGCCGAGGTGTCCCCAAGATAGGGGTTGGGGAACCGCTCAGCCATGAGCTCGTCGAGGAAGGCTTCCGGGGAGAGAATGCCCGGATCCTCGACCACCGGCAGGCCCTCGACGTAACCCACCCGGCGAGCCAGCTCCGAAAGGTCCGGATCGTGCATGCCGTCGGCGAAGAGGGCGTAGCCCAGCAGGCAGTCGTAGGTGCAGAGGGCTGTGTGGATGGGATTGAGGCAGACCGTGACCTTCATGCGCTCGGACTTGTTGACCGTCTCGCGGTCGGTCATGTAGACGCCGGCCTTCTCGAGCGGCGGCCGCCCGTTCGGGAAGCTGTCCTCCACCACCAGGTACTGGGGTCCCTCCGCGTTGACGAAGGGGGCGATGTAGGTGTGCTTCGCGGTTACGACGATATCCATATCCTCCACGCCGTCAGCCCTGAGCGCCACGCCCACGGCCTCGCTGGGCCGGGGAGTGATCTTGTCGATCATGGTCAGCGGGAAGCTGATGGAGGCGGGATCGTTCAAGTAGTCAAGAAAACCGGGTCTCGTGAAGCCCGCCCGTGTCCAGACCTCCGCGGTCTCCAGAACGCCTGCGCGGAGCTTGTCGCCGTTCCTCGATACGTTGTCCATGGACACGAGGGCCAGCGGCGCGCCGCCCGCGAGGTAACGGTCATAGAGGAGGGCGGTGAGGATGCCCATGGCGCCGGTCGGATTCCTCGGCCCGGCTTCCATATCCTTCGCCACGTACCCAAGATAACTTCCGTCCGCGCCGTGCAGGGCGTAGCCCTTCTCTGTGATGGTAAATGAGACCATCTGCAGCGTTGGCGCGGTGAAAATCTCCCGGAGGCGTTTTCTGGCCTCCGCGTCCGCCAGATCGGCCTTGACAGCTTCGCTCAGGGAGCCCAGGACGCGCTTGTCCACCCGTCCGTCGCTGTGGAGCGTGACTGCGAGGGCCAGATTGTCGAAGGGGCGATAAATCCTGTCCACCACCTCATAGTCGAAGGTCTCGAGGCAGACGATGCCCGAGTCCAGGTATCCGCGGGATACAAGGGTGTCAGCGATACCCCCGATAAAGATGCGGAAAATGTTCCCGATCCCGAAATGCGCCCACCTGGGCGCATTTTTCGTGCGC
>CACXEL010000401.1 GCA_902766655.1 uncultured Lachnospiraceae bacterium
ACGATCATGGTCAGGGAATCGATGACGATCTGTTCATCGTCAGCGAGGAGTAGTCTGTACATTATTCCGCCTCCTTTCCGATCGGGATGCGAATGAGGATCTCGGTGCCGGTGTCAGGCCCGTCGCTGCTGATCTCGAAAGTCGAGCGGTCGGCAAAATAAAGCCGCAGCCGCTCGCGGACGTTCCATATGCCGACCCCGTTCGAGTCCTGGGCATATTTGCTTTCTGCCGCTTCATGGGCATGGCCCGCAAGGATTTCCCGGATCTTATCCTGGGTCATCCCTTTTCCGTTGTCCCAGACACTGATCTCTGCCCAGTCGCCCACCCGGCGGATGCTCAGCTCGATCCTGCCCGGCAGGTCAAGATCGCGGATGCCGTACTTGAATGAATTTTCAATCAGGGGCTGGAGGATCATGCTGGGCACCTGGAGATCCAGCACGCTGTCATCTATATCCTTCTCAAAGAAAAATGAATCCCCGAACCGGACCTTGGAAATGTAGATATAGTTGTCGACCAGGCCTACCTCGTCCCGGAGGGTGGTATCCCTGTCATCCCTGCGCGCGTTGTAGCGGAAGAAAGCGGCCGTATTGTCCAGAAGCTCCTCCGTCTTTTCCGCACCTTCCATCATGGCCAGCTGGGCGCAGGCGTTCAGGGTGTTGAAAAGGAAATGAGGGTTGATCTGGGCCTGGAGGTATTTGAGCCGGGCATCCTTCAGGTGCCCTTCCATGAGCAGCTCTTTCTCGCGGAGGGCCTGTTCCCGGAGAAGGTTCTCCCTGGTCTGCCTGATATAGTCGCGGATGCTGGCCACCATCTGGTTGAAGGCATCTGTCATGATACCAATCTCGTCTCCGGTCTCCACAGGCAGGGCCTCCTGTTCCAGGTTGCCTGCCGCCATCTCGTTGGCGGCCTTGGCCAGGTTCCGGAGAGGCTTCAGTATCATGGAGCTCAGAAATGCGAAGGCCGCCACGACCGCGACCATGACGACCAGCAGGACGGCGTGCAGCCTGTTCTCCTGGCGTTCGAGACGTTTCGTCAGGATGCTGAAGGTCTCTGAATTGACCTGGAACCGCTCGCTGTTGAGAGAGTTGATGTATACATGGATCGTAGAGCTGAGCAGGGAAGCCTGCTCGGAGAGGTCGGCGTATTTCTGCACGTTCCTCCCGCGTTTGGCCTGTATGATCTTTGCGGTCAGATCCAGATAAGATTCGGTCAGGTTATGGATGTTCTTTTCCGCCGTGAGTCCGGCATCGTCGACCGGCCGGTCGTTGAGCCCGCCGATCAGCTCCCGGAGATTCTGTTCGTCACGGTAGTAGTCCTCCATGGCGTCCGAGCTTTTGGTGCTGACGTAGGTCTCCAGATCCTTTTCCAGGGTTTGGAGAGAGGTGTCGAGGTCGTTGAGATTGAGGTTGCTCGTGTAGACCTTCTCGATCTTGCCGCTCATTTCCCGGAGCAGGCTCATCATGCTGAAGCTGACGATGAGGACGACGAGGAGGGCCCAGACGACGATGAGCATGATCTTGGTCTGGAGAGATATGAAGCGCGGTTTTTTCATTCTTCCTCCACCTCCTCCGAGCCGGGACCGGCTGCCATCGTGCTGTCGATGAGAGCCATCTTGACGGCCTGGTAGCCGCTGGTATAACCGTAGGCGTAATAGTCCTCCAGGGCTCGCACACAGGATATGCCGATTTGCTCCGCATCTATGGAGAGAGTCGCGGTCAGTACATTCTTCTGCACTTCTGAGAGTATGGCGGGGGAGTCGTAAAATCCGATGATCTCGACTTTTCCGACCTGGTTATGGTCGATGGCGGACTGGTAGGCGCAGATGGTGCCGAGAGCATTCTGACAGATGAGAACGTCGGGCAGATTATCCTCCATGAACAGCGAATTGTAGTATTCTTCTTCTGCGAAGGAGCTGTTGCGGGATATGATGGCGATATCCACCTTGACCTTGCAGCCGGGGAGCAGGTCGGCTACCGTCTCACGGATGCCCAGAAGAATCAGGTTTTCGTAGGGGCCCGGGGTATCACCGCTGGAGACAACAAGGACTTCGGCTTTGCGTCTGCCCTTCATGAGGTCGGCGATCTTCTGGCCGTACAGGACACCTGTGTCATAGTTGTTGGAACCGACGTAGCACTGGCGGAGGCTGGCGGAGCAGTCCTTGAGGGCTGTGACGACGGGAATGTTCGCATTTACCAGAGCGTCGATCAGGGTCTGGGTCTCCTTGTCCTCGTCCGCCTCCACGATCACGCCGTCGACGGAGGCGAGGAGGGCAATCTTAAGGAGCTCGTTCCTGGTATAGTCCACCGACAGGGTGGATCCGAATCGTTCAACGTAAGCTTGGTTCTCAAGACCTTCGGCCAGAGCACTCTGGTAGACGTGGTCCCAGAAATCGTCATTCTCACCGTTAGTGATAAGGACGTAGTGCCGTTCGCACTCGGTATAGGTCTCGTTTGCGTTCTCGGCCGGGCCGAATATGGAGATCTGCGCCCTGTACAGGAGGACGACACCCAGGAGGGTGATAATAAGGCCGGCTGTGATTATTTTTTTCATAGACTCTCGTTTCCGGGTCCGGGCCGGGTTGTTCCTGGCCCATGACGCCTTTGCTTTGACTGAGATTACTTTAACACACGCGGGATTGACAGACCAGATGGGAAAAAATAATTTCGGGCTGCCCGTCCGGGAGATGGTCGAAATAGAGGACTCTTTTTGATATACTGTAGGAAATGAGAACACTGGCCTGATTGTCCGTGGAAGGAGGCGGAGATGAAAGAAAAGAATACATTTCTGGCGATCGATCTCAAGTCCTTCTATGCCTCTGTGGAGTGCCGCGAGCGGGGTCTGGACCCGCTGACCACCAACCTGGTGGTCGCGGACGTCTCCCGTACCGAGAAGACCATCTGCCTGGCGGTGTCCCCTTCCCTCAAGGCCTACGGCATTCCCGGCAGGGCCAGACTCTTCGAGGTCGTGAGCAAAATGAAGGAGGTCAACGCCTCCCGACGCTTTAAGGCGCCTCGCCGGACCTATACCGGCAGATCCTGGGATTCGGATATCCTTGCTGAAAATCCTTCCCTGGAGGTGGATTATATTGCCGCGACGCCCCGGATGGCCCTCTATATGGATTACAGCACCCGGATTTATCAGGTCTACCTGAAATACATCGCACCGGAGGATATCCACGTCTACTCCATCGACGAAGTCATGATCGATGCCACGGAGTATCTGGGCACATATGGATTGACCGGGCGGGAGCTTGCGCAGAAACTGATCCGGGAGGTCTATCAGGAGACCGGCATAACGGCCACCGCAGGCGTCGGCACCAACCTCTACCTTGCCAAGGTGGCCATGGACATCCTGGCCAAGCATGAGGAGCCGGATGAGGAGGGTGTGCGGATTGCGGAGCTTGACGAGAGATCCTACCGGGAGCGGCTATGGAGCCACCGGCCGCTGCGGGACTTCTGGCGGGTGGGCGCCGGCTATGTCAAAAAACTGGAAGCCCACGGCATGTTCACCATGGGGGATATTGCGAGGTGCTCCCTGGGTGGCCCCAATGACTTTCTGAATGAGGACCTCCTGTATGATATGTTCGGCATCAACGCCGAGCTCCTCATCGACCACGCCTGGGGCTGGGAGCCCTGCACTATGGCCGCCATCAAGGCCTATCAACCCGAGGACAGGTCTTTCAGCAGCGGCCAGGTCCTCCCATGTCCCTATGAGGCAGACAAGGCCCGGACGATCGTCCATGAGATGGCGGACGCCATCGCTTTGAGCCTTGTGGACAAGCAGCTGGTGGCGGATCAGCTGGTGCTCACTGTCAATTACGACAGGAGCT
>CACXEL010000402.1 GCA_902766655.1 uncultured Lachnospiraceae bacterium
TGCTCCTGGTAGACGATACAGCCGTAAGTCGTCTCAAGGATCGGCTTTAAGTAAGGCGTGTCGTATCGAATGGTCTCAGGGTGGTTCTTCCCTTTGACGTAGCGTGGGATGAAGTCCATGGGGCCCGGCCGGTAGAGGGAGATGCCCGCTATGATGTCCTCAAGGGTCCGAGGCTTTAGCTGCTTCATGAAGCTCTTCATGCCGGAGGACTCCAGCTGGAAGATGCCCTCGCATCGACCCCTGCCAATCATTTCCATGACATTCGGATCGTTGTAGTCGATGTTCCTGATGACGAGAGGCGCCTCACCCCGGGCTGAGCGGTCACGGTTGACCAGGTTCACGGCGTCGTTTATGACGGTCAGGGTCCGAAGGCCCAGGAAGTCCATCTTGAGAAGCCCCAGCTCCTCCAGCGTTGTCATGGTGTACTCGGTCGTGATGGAGCCGTCAGCCGCCCGCGACAGGGGCACATACTCCACGACCGGCTTCTGGGAAATGACGACACCCGCCGCGTGCATGGAGGTATTCCTCGGAAGGCCCTCGAGACGCATGGCCATGTCGATGAGGTAATGGACCCGCTCCTCCTCGTCATAGCGCTTTTTGAGGTCGGGGTTCATTTTCAGGGCCTTCTCCAGCGTGATGTTGAGCTCCTTGGGGATCATCTTGGCGATCTCGTCGGCCTCGGCGTAGGGCATGTCGAGGACCCGGGCCACGTCGCGGATGACGCCCCGGGCAGCCATGGTGCCGAATGTGATGATCTGGACCACCCGGTCGCGGCCGTACTTTTCGACGACGTAATCGATGACCTCCTGCCTCCGCTCGAAGCAGAAGTCCATATCGATATCGGGCATGGTGATGCGCTCCGGGTTCAGGAATCGCTCGAAGATCAGCTGGTATTTGAGGGGGTCGAGGTCGGTGATGCCCAGGGTGTAGGAGACGACCGAGCCGGCGGCGGACCCGCGGCCGGGGCCCACCGGTATGCCGTGGTCCCTGGCGAACTTGACGTAGTCCCAGACGATCAGGAAATAGTCCACGAAGCCCATGTCGCGGATGGTAGCAAGCTCGTCCTCGAGGCGCCCACGGATCTCGTCCGTGATCACGGGATACCGCTCCGCAAGGCCCTCGAAGCAGAGCTTGTTGAGGTAGGTCCAGGCGTCGTAAGGCGCCGGAACGTCGTACTGGGGCAGCTTGCGCTCGTGGAAGCGGATCTCCACGGAGCAGCGCTCGGCGATTTTTCCGGTGTTCTCGATGGCCTCGGGCACAAAACGGAAAAGGGTCTGCATTTCCTCGGGGGACTTGACGTAGTACTGGCCGCCCTCGTAGCGCATGCGGTCCTCGTCGGCCACCTTCTTGCCGGTCTGGAGGCAGAGAAGGATATCGTGGGCCTCCACGTCCTCCTTGTAGGTGTAGTGGCAGTCGTTGGTGCAGACCAGGGGAAAGCCCTCCTCCTCGTGGAGGCGGAGGAGCTGGCGGTTCACGTGCTTCTGCTCGGGGATGCCGTGGTCCTGCATTTCCAGGAAAAAATTGTCCGCGCCGAAGATTTCCCGGTACTCAAAGGCCGCCTTTTTGGCGCCCTCATAATCGCCGCGGGTGATATGACGCGGGATCTCGCCGGCCAGGCAGGCGGACAGGCAGATGATTCCCTCGTGGTACCTGCGGAGAATCTCCTTGTCTACCCGGGGCTTATAGTAGAAGCCGTCCACAAAGCCGGCTGAGACGCTCTTGACCAGGTTCTCGTAGCCCTGGTTGTTCTCTGCCAGGAGGACCAGATGGTAGTAGCGCTCATCGCGGGTATTCTGGCCCCGGTCGAAGCGGCTGCCCGGCGCCACATACACCTCGCAGCCCAGGATTGGGCGGATTCCCTCGTTCAGGCAGGCCTTATAGAAATCTATGCAGCCGTACATGACGCCGTGGTCCGTGATGGCGCAGGCTGTCATGCCCAGGCGCTTTACCTGAGCCACATACTCTTTGATCTTGTTGGATCCATCCAGGAGCGAGTATTCGGTATGGACGTGAAGGTGGACAAATCCCATATGACGCCTCCCTTGGGTCCCGCCTCCCTCTCAGGCAGAGCGGTTCAAAAGACCCCCTCCGAAAGAGGGGGCCGAATTATCATAGATGCTGAAAGCCAGCTGTCCATAGGCTGGCCTGAGAGAGCGGACGCACGTGTCCGCACCTGTTCCCGCAAACACGCACAGCACCGGTTGGAAAGAGCGGCGGAGCGGGAGCCACAGGCATTTATTTTGCGTTCATCTGGACAATGAAACCGGAGATGGCCATGCCCAGACCGATGACAATGACGGCCGTCGTGAGAACGGACTCGTTGCTGATGGAGCCGACCATGGGCACGACCCTGCCGACGAAGTAGCTGGCGAAGGCAAAGCCGCCGGCCAGCGGGAAGAGCACGATGATGATGGACTTGAGGAACTGCATGGTCAGCGCCCCAACCAGGAGAGCGGCCAGGACAGACACGACCAGGAGCCAGGTGCCGCTCAGATAGGCAGCCAGAAGGCTCCGCCCCAAGGCAAAGGCAAGAAAAGCGGTCAGCA
>CACXEL010000403.1 GCA_902766655.1 uncultured Lachnospiraceae bacterium
ATCCGGACCTCTTCGTCGGTGCCGGCACCGTCCTCACCATCGACCAGGTCAACCGTGCCGTGAACGCCGGCGCCAAGTTCATCGTCAGCCCCGGCTTAAATCCCGAGATCGTCAAGTACTGCATCCAGAGGGGCATTCCGGTCTGCCCGGGCACCTGCACCCCCAGCGATGTGGAAGTCGCCCTCTCCCTCGGCCTCGACACCGTCAAGTTCTTCCCGGCTGAGCCGGCCGGCGGTCTGGGCTTCATCAAGGCCATCGCCGCTCCCTACGTCGGCGTCAAGTTCATGCCCACCGGCGGCATCGGCCCCAAGAACGTCCGCGAGTACCTCGCCTATGACCGCATCCTGGCCTGCGGCGGAAGCTGGATGGTCAAGAACGACCTGGTCAAGGCCGGCAATTTCGAGAAGATCACCGAGCTTGTCAGGGAAGCTGCCGACATCGTGAAGGAAGTCCGCGGCTGATCGCGCCCACTTTCCCACCCTACGTCCACCAAACGACAGCGGGCCGCCAAAGCGCAGCCCGGTCCTATCTGAAAGGAAAGAATTATGAATTTAAATCTCAGACCCAAAGAAGAGTGCATGTTTGACGCTGTATCCCTGGGCGAAGTCATGCTCCGCCTCGATCCCGGCGAAGGCCGGATCCGCACCGCCCGTTCCTTCCGCGCATGGGAAGGCGGCGGCGAGTATAACGTCGTCCGCGGCCTCCGCAGATGCTTCGGCATGAAGACTGCCGTCCTGACCGCCTTCGCGGACAACGAAGTCGGCAAGCTCATGGAGGACTTCATTCTCCAGGGCGGCGTGGACACCTCCCTCATCAAGTGGATGAAGACAGACGGCATCGGCCGCACCTGCCGCAACGGTCTCAACTTCACCGAGCGCGGCTACGGCATCCGCGGCGCCAAGGGCTGCTCCGACAGAGCCAACACCGCCATCTCCAAGGCCACACCGGAAGACTTCGACTTTGACTACATTTTCGGCACCTTGGGCGTCCGCTGGCTCCACACCGGCGGTATCTACGCGGCCCTCTCTGAGCAGGCCTGCGAGACCGTCATCGCCGCCATCAAGACCGCCAAGAAGTACGGCACCATCGTCTCCTACGACCTCAACTACCGCCCCTCCATGTGGAGCGCCATAGGCGGCCAGGCCAAGGCCCAGGAAGTCAACAAGGAGATTGCCAAGTACGTCGACGTCATGATCGGCAATGAGGAGGACTTCACCGCCTGCCTCGGGTTCGAGGTCGAGGGTCTCGACGCGAACATCAGCGCCATCGACCCGGCGAACTTCCGCAAGATGATCGAGCGCGCCGTCTCCGTCTACCCGAACTTCCAGGCCGCCGCCACCACGCTCCGCACCGTCCGCACCGCCACAGTCAACGACTGGAGCGCCATCTGCTGGGCTGACGGCGAGATCTACAAGGCCCACCAGTACGATGCCCTGGAGATCCTGGACCGCGTAGGCGGCGGCGATTCCTTCGCCTCCGGCCTCATCTACGGCCTCATGACCACACAGGATGCCGAGAAGGCAGTCAACTACGGTGCTGCCCACGGCGCTCTCGCCATGACCACCCCCGGCGACACCACCATGGCTTCCCTCGACGAGGTCGAAGGCATCATGAAGGGTGCCGGCGCCCGCGTCGCCCGCTGACACACGCAAGATAAACCAGTCCGCGTCAGGTGAGGTCCGACCGCAGGAATGCAGAGGCCGGCATGTGAAGACCGGACAGGCCGGTGCCAGCCGCACCGCCCGCTGACAATCGCATGACCGGCTGAGGAGGATCTCTTCGCAGCCAAGCCAGAAAGAAACACATCCGACCGGCTCTCAAGGCCGGTCGGATTCATATAAGAGGTGCCTCCCGGGCACCCTTCCGGAGGAAAACATGAGCAAAGAATTTGATTTACTGTCCTATGGGGAAGTTCTCCTTCGCCTCTCTCCCGAAGGCAACGGCCGCCTGACCGACAGCCCGACTTTCTTCAAGCGGGTCGGCGGCGCCGAGCTCAACGTGGCGACCGGCGTTTCCATGCTGGGCCTGCGCACGGGTATCATTTCCAGCCTGCCGGCCAACAAGCTGGGCGAGTACGCCAAGAACCGCATCCGTTTCAGCGGCGTCAGCGACGACTTCCTGGTCTACGACAAGAGCCGCGAGGCCAGACTGGGCATCTACTACTACGAGACCGGACGCTACCCGAGAAAGCCTTCCGTCGTCTACGACAGGGCAGGGACATCCTTCAGCCGCACGCCCATCGAAGCCTATCCGGATGACATGTTCTCCTCCACCAGGCTCTTCCATCTGAGCGGCGTCACGCTGGCCCTCTGCGAGGAGACCCGCCGGGCCGGCATCGAGATGATCAGGCGTTTCAAGGAGGCGGGGGCCACCATTTCCTTCGACGTCAACTTCAGGGGCAACCTCTGGACCGGCGACGAGGCCCGCGAGTGCATCGAGAAATTCCTGCCCTACGTGGACATCTTCTTCTGCTCCGAGGACACCGCCCGCCTGACCTTCCTCAAGGAAGGGACGGCCGAGGAGATCATGAAGAGCTTCACCCAGGATTATCCGATTTCCATCGTGGCCTCCACGCAGCGCGTCGTGACCAGCCCCATGCACCATGACTTCGGCTCCGTCATCTACAGCGCCGCCACCGACACCTTCTACCGCGAGGATCCCTACCACCGCATCCAGGTCGTCGACCGGATCGGCAGCGGCGACGCCTACTGCTCCGGTGTTCTCTATGCTCTGCTGACCGAGCCGGACAACCTCCAGCGTGCCGTCGAGTTCGGCAATGCCCAGGCCGCCGTCAAGAACACGACGCCGGGCGACATGCCCACGGCCACCCTGGACGAGATCGAGTCCGTCATCCGTGACCACAAGTCCACCGGCTACCAGAGCGAGATGAGCCGCTGAGCGCCGCCGCTGCGAAGGAGCTCTGACACGGCCATTCGGCATCGGCGCCGCTCCAAGGCCACCGGCACCGCCTGCCCATGCAGGGCGGGGAGGCGGCATTCTCACAGATATCTCCCGAAAAGATGAAAGAGTCCGTTCTTGACAGAGCGGGCTCTTTTTTATAAACTCTGTGTAAGTGCTTACATTTCACAATCAAAAGTCTTGGGAGGTATCCATGAACATTTATGATATAGCTGAGCTGGCCGGCGTCTCCATCGCCACGGTCTCCCGGGTCGTCAACGACTCTCCCCTGGTAAGCGACAAGACCAAGGCCCGGGTCCGAAAGGTCATGGAGGAGAACAACTATGTCCCCAACGTCTTCGCCCGGGGCCTTGGACTGGGCACCATGAAGACCATCGGCATCGTCTGCCCGGACGTCTCAGACGCCTACATGGCAAAAGCCGTGGCCTATCTGGAGAAAAATTTCCGCGAGTACGGCTACGACTCCATCCTCCAGTGCAGCGGACGCGAGTACGAGGACATGCGGGCAGCGGTGGCCAACATATTGAATAAGAAGATCGACGCTCTCTTCCTGATCGGTTCCTGCTACTGTGTCGACGGAGGGGACACGGCGGCGGCCGATTACGTCCGGGAGGCCGCGAAGCAGGTGCCGGTCTTCGTTATCAACGGCAGCATAAGCGGGGATAACATCTACTGTGCCCTCTGCGATGACCGGGAGACCACTGCCCAGGCCGTCCGGGAGCTGATCCGGGAAGGCCGCCGCAATATTCTCTTCCTCCACCACTCCGACACCTTCAGTGCCCGGCAGAAGCGAAGCGGCTACCTGTCCGCCCTGGCCGAAGCCGGTATCCCGGAAAATGACAACCTCCTCTTCCACGCCCGCGAAGACATAGAGTCCGTCAAGCAGGACCTCCTGGCCCAGTGTCCGCCCGAGGTGGACGGCATTTTCGCCACCAACGACCGGCTGGCAGTCGGCGCCCTCAAATTCGCCCGGGAGACAGGCATCCGCGTGCCGGAGGAGCTGAGCATCATCGGCTACGACGACTCCGAGCTGGCCATCTGCTGTCAGCCGGAGCTCACCTCCATCGACAGCATGGGCGAGACCCTCTGCCGGACCAGTATCGACAGCATGCTTCGGCTCCTCAGAGGCAGGAAGGCCTCGCCGATTACCTACACGAAAGGCACCCTGCGCAGGCGGGGAACGACACGGTTCTGACAAGGACCGGACGCCGGCGTACTCACAGCATTCTCGAGGACCGGATAAATACAAAGTGAACAGGGGCAGTTCCCTGTCTCCCAAAATGCAGAAAAAGCCCGCATGCGTGCGCAGCCGCACCCATGCGGGCTTTTCATGCCTTTGTGTTCATTATCTGCCCACGTACCGATCTCCGCCATATCACACTTCGTCGAGTCCGCTCCCGGGCCAGTCCGCGTAGAAGGCGATGGCCTGGCCGGCCTCACGTCCGGGGCCGGCGGTGTTCTCGATGGTCAGATTCTTCACTGTAACATCCGACGCGTGGATGAAGACAGTCTGGGTCCGGAAGGTACCCCGGGTGGTCCCATCCCCGAAGAGCTCGCGGGCGCCCAGGCAGCCGGTGATGACTGTCAGATCCTCCCCCGCACCGATGAGAACTGTTTCCGGCCGGGTGATGCTTATATTTTCCCTGTAAATGCCCGGCGCCAGACGAACGACAGCCCTCCCCCGGTCGGGAAGGGCCGAAAGAGCCCCGGCGACAGTCTGGCCTGCCGCCGGGTCCACATAGCTTTCCATCATAAGCTCTTCAGATACTCCGCGATCTCCGGCACCTTACAGCTGCCGTAGAAGAGGTCGGCGAACTTCTCGCCGGAAATGGTCTCCCTGAGGAAGTCCTGGTCGATCTCCCTGAGGATGGTCAGCATATCCTTGTGGGTGATCGCCTTCACGCTGTCAAGGATCTTCTTGTTGGCCTGCTCCGGCACCACGCGCTCGGGTGGATAGCCGCCGCCGAACTCGGTCCCGAGGAGCTTCTCGAACATCCAGGTCAGGGTCAGCTCGCCGCCCCAGCCAAACTTCTTGGCAAAGGGAAGGGCGATGGCATTGCCGTCGTTGATGCGCGCGAACATGTAGGCGTCCTCGATGTCCTCGATATGGCCGCAGAGCACGCCGGGATAAATGTTACAGGCCAGCATGGCGCCCTCGCCGGTACCGCATCCTGTGACGACGAAATCAGCCGCGCCGGAATTGAGCAGGATGGCGGCCAGCAGGCCGGCCTTGACGTAGGTCAGCTGGCAGGCGTCGTCCGCGGCGTACATACCGTAATTCACCACCTCATGGCCGAGGGGCTCGGCGGCCTTCCTGAGGCAGCCTTCGATCATGCTGTTCTTGGCAGCCTGAGAGTTTTCGTTGATAAGTGCTATTTTCATGATGTACCTCCTGACAGTATGTTTCCGTTCATGAACGGCTGAGCTGCCGTCCTTAACATCATAGCACCGTCATTCATATCGAGTCTACAGATTATAAAGCCTTTGCCCGGCATGGTTTTATTTTTATCCGTTTTGAACTATACTGGTAACAGATCAATGCCCGGAGATGATCTGTCCTCTCAGCCGTGCCGGGTAAATGACTGCATTTTCAAGGAGGTGACCTATGATCCAATACGGTATGCGGGTACACGACCTGTGCCCTAAGGGGCCGCTGACATCGGTCCTGGACAGCATAGAATCTCACGGGCTCAGACACGTACAGCTGGCCTTCGGGAAGTCGGTGACCGATTACGACTTCTCCCCCGGCCACTACAGCGCCGGCTTCGGCAATTTCATAAAGCGGGAGCTTGACATTCGGGACATTCACATCGCAGTTCTCGGCTGCTACATCAACCCGGCCAACCCGGACGAGGCGAAACGCCAGGCGGCCGTAGCCCGCTTCATAGAACACTTAAAGTATGCCAAGCGGATCGGCGCCGACATGGTCGGAACCGAGACCGGCCGCTTCTCCGTGGACCAGAGTGTGACGCCCCTGACCTGGACCGAGGAGTGCTACCAGAAAGTCCTGGCCTCCTTCCGAGAGATCGTCCGCGCAGCGGAGCAGCTGGGCGTGACCGTGGGCATCGAGGGCGTGTTCGACCACACCATCTACTCCCCCGCGATGATGGACCGGCTCCTCAAGGATCTGGACTCCGAGGCCGTGGAGGTCATCCTGGACGCCGTCAACCTCATGACGCCCGAGGTCGAGTTCGACCCGGCCGGTCAGGAGGCGATCATTGACGAGGCCTTCCGCCTCTACGGGGACAGGATCTCCGTCCTTCACCTGAAGGACTTCGTCTTCGATGGCCAGAAGCAGCTCTACCGTCATCCCGGCGAAGGCCACTTCAACTACGCCTGCCTCATGAGGCACGTGAAGGAAACGAAGCCCCACATCATCGGCCTTCTGGAGAACTCCTCCCCCGACAGATATGACGGCGACGTCCGCTTCCTCTGCGACCAGTACGACAAGGCGTAAACGGCACTTCCCCGGGCAATTTATGAAAGCATTTTCATTTTTTATCTTATTCGTACGTTCTGTTTCTGGCTGAATACATTGCCGGCTATGTCCGTCATAGCTATTCGGTAGGATTTTCCTGATATATCAAGGATTTCCAACATTTTCTTGACAAAGGTTCCTTCATGGTATATTCTTGAAAATGTAAGCACTTACATTATCAAGTCTGTATAATCACTTATCTTTCATTATATAAGGAGGCACATCATGCAGCCGTTCATGGGCAAAGATTTCATGCTGAAAAACGAGACCGCAAAGCACCTGTTCCACTCCTATTCCGAGCAGATGCCGATCATCGACTACCACTGCCACATCCCGCCGCGCGAAATATTCGAGGATCGCCGCTACAACAACATCGCAGAAGTCTGGCTGGGCGGCAAGGGCGCTGACGGCACCTACTTCGGCGACCACTACAAGTGGCGCGTCATGCGCTCCAACGGTGTTCCGGAGGACAAGGTCACCGGCGACGCGGAGCCCTTCGAGAAGTTCGTCGAGTTCGCCAGGGCCCTCGAGATGGCCATCGGCAACCCCATGTACCACTGGTCCAATCTTGAGCTTCACAAGTACTTCGGCATCGAGGAGCCGCTGACCGTGGACAACGCCAGGGAGATCTGGGACAAGACGAGCGACATGCTCCAGAACGACCCCAACCTCTCCGTCCGCGGCATCATCCGCCAGTCCGGCGTCCAGTTCATCGGCA
>CACXEL010000404.1 GCA_902766655.1 uncultured Lachnospiraceae bacterium
AGCGGTCCGCCGAAAAATCACAGGCTGTCCGCTTTGGAAGGAGCGGGTATGGACAGGAAAACAGCAAGAGAGAGAGCGGAGAAGCTGGTCTCCCAAATGACACTCGCCGAGAAGGCCTCCCAGCTTTGCTTCGATGCGCCTGCCGTCGACCGGTTGGGCATCCCCGCCTACAACTGGTGGAATGAAGCCCTGCACGGCGTCGCGAGGGCCGGCACGGCCACCGTCTTCCCACAGGCCATCGGAATGGCTGCTGCTTTTGACACGGACCTCATGGAGGCTGCGGGTTCCGTGATCGCGGAGGAGGGCCGGGCCAAATACAATGCGGCCGTGCGGCACGGGGACCGGGATATCTACAAGGGGCTCACCTTCTGGGCGCCGAATGTCAACATTTTCCGCGATCCCAGGTGGGGGCGCGGCCATGAGACCTACGGCGAGGATCCTGTCCTGACAGCCCGTCTGGCGGTGCCTTTCATAAAGGGCATCCAGGGGGAGGGAGAGTATATGAAGGCGGCGGCCTGCGCCAAGCATTTCGCGGTCCATTCGGGGCCGGAGGCGGTCCGCCATGAATTCAATGCCGTCTCCTCCGCGAAGGATATGGAGGAGACCTACCTGCCCGCCTTCCGCGCCTGCGTGCAGGAAGCCGGTGTGGAGGCCGTCATGGGCGCCTACAACCGGACCAACGGGGAGCCCTGCTGCGCCAGCCCCACCCTCATGAAGCTGCTCCGGGAGGACTGGGGCTTTGAGGGGCATTTCACCTCCGACTGCTGGGCCATCCGCGATTTCCACGAATATCACAAGGTGACCGGCAGCATGGTGGAATCCGCCGCCATGGCGCTGAACGCCGGCTGCGACGTCAACTGCGGCTGCAGCTACCGCCGGCTCATGGAGGCCTGCGAGGCCGGACTCGTGACGGAGGAGGCCATCACCACCTCCTGCGTCCGACTCTTCACCACCAGATACCTCCTGGGACTCTTCGACGAGACTGAATATGATCGGATCCCTTACACTGCCGTTGCTTCCAGGGACCACCTTGCCCTGGCCCGCAGAGCCGCCCGCGAGAGCATTGTCATGCTGAAAAATAACGGCATTCTCCCGCTGGACCGGAAGGCTTTGAAGACCATAGCCGTCATCGGCCCCAATGCGGACAGCCGCGCGGCGCTGATCGGCAACTACCACGGGACTGCCTCCCGGTATGTCACAGTGCTGGAAGGCATCCAGGATGCGGTGGGAGAGGACGCAAGGGTCCTCTACGCCCAGGGAAGCGACCTGTGGCGGGCGACGGTGGAGCATCTGGCCGACCCTGTCATGAACGACAGGCTGTCGGAAGCCCTTGCAGCCGCGGAGTGCGCGGATGTCGTCATTTTCGTCGGGGGTCTTGACGAGACGTTGGAGGGCGAGGAAGGGGACACCGGAAACGCCTACTCCTCCGGGGACAAGCAGGACCTCCTGCTTCCGCAGGTCCAGCGGGACCTCCTGCATGCCCTCCTGGGTACGGGAAGGCCCGTGGTGGTGGTCAACATGACCGGCAGCGCCGTGGACCTGGCCGAGGCCAAGGATCAGGCCGGCGCCATCCTGCAGGCCTGGTATCCGGGACAGGAGGGCGGAAGAGCGGTGGCGGACATCCTCTTCGGGGAGTGCTCGCCCTCGGGCAAGCTGCCGGTGACCTTCTACCGCAGCTGCGACGACCTGCCGGACTTCACCGACTACACCATGAAAGGCCGCACCTACCGGTATTACGAGGGAGAGCCGCTCTATCCCTTCGGATTCGGTCTGACCTATGGGGACAACCGGGTCCTGGCCTTTTCAGCGGACCGGGACAGCTCCGGCATCCATGTCACGGCAACCGTGAGAAATGACGGCGCCTGCGACACGGAGGACGTACTCCAGGCCTACGTCCGCGGCCAGGACGATCCCTGGGCCCCGCCGCATCCATCCCTTGCTGCCTTCCGAAGGATCTTCCTGAAGGCCGGGGAGGAGAAGCAGGTCACGCTGGACATCCCTGCGGAGGCACTGACGAGCGTGGATGAGAACGGCGTCAGGGAGCAGAGGGCCAGTGTGTTTGAGGTCCACGTCGGGTTCTCGCAGCCGAGGTGAGACAGAGAGGAAACAGAGGGACGAGACAGACTGACGGCTCTTTTTGAGACAAAGGGACGGTTCATTTTCGCCAAAATCGAAGATTTTGGTGAAAATGAGCCGTCCCTTTGTCTCAAAAAGAGCCGCTTACAGGTTCAAACTGTATTTTTCTACGTCCAGCAGCACATCGCCGTCGGCTTCGAAGCTGATGGCCTGGGCACCGTCGTGGGTGTAAATGAGGCTGGAGGCGGCCCGCTCGCCGTCGTTGATGAAGAGCTCCATGCTGTGCCTGTCCAGGATCACCCGCATCTTGAGCACCCCGTTCGATGGCGAGACCAGGAATTCGCGGACGTTGACGATGTCGTGGGGGAAGCCGCAGTGGCTGCGGTCGATCCGGACGGTGTTGTTGGCCGGCTTGTAGCGGACGGTGGTCACGTAGCGGCCATCCTTGGCCACATGCATCCTGAAATAGGTGAACATGGTGCTGGAGGCCGGCCGGATGTTCAGCGTCATATCGAGGACCCGGCCCTCAATGCCCATGAGGTTGGTATCCTGGCGGATCAGGACGTTGCGGTAGATGACCCGGTGGCCCCTGTAGTTTTCCAGCTCGCGGACCGGGTTCTGGAAGTCGGGCTTATAGCGGTCGATGGTCTCGAGCTCGTCGGCTGTGAAGACGCAGTCGATCGGGTATGTGGTGGTGTCGGAGACCTGCGGCATCCAGTAGTCGTAGAGGTCGGTCAGTCTCTCGATGGTGCGGTCTTCCATTTTGAAGGTGTCGGTGTAGTAGTGGGAGAGGATGAGCTTCGGTCCGGCAACCGTCAGGGAGACGGGCCTTTAGCTTCAGGATCAGCTGTAAGAGGGCTCTCCGCCATCTCTCAGGCGTGAGACTGTATACCGGGTGCTCAGCGGGCCGTGCAAAAAGGAGAAGGACTTCCTCCGCCATCTCTCAGGCGTGAGACTGTATACCGGGTTCTCAGCAGGCTGTGCAAAAAGGAGAAGGACTTCCTCTGCCATCTCGCAGGCGAGGGGTTTTGTACCGAGTACCCGGAGGGCTCTGCAGAAAGGAGTATGATTTGGCCAGCGAATACATCAAGTGGCAGCTTTCCCAGATGCCGGAAGAAGAGGAGGCCCCCCGGGAGCTCACCCGGGCCGAAAAGTGGAAGAACTGGCTATATTATCACAAATGGCATATGGCAATCTTCGTCATCGCGGCCGTCATAGCGGCAGACCTGCTCATGGGCGCCCTGGGCATAGGCCAGGTGAGGCCCGACTATCAGGCCGCCTATGTCGGCGACAAGGTCCTGCCGGCGGACACGGCGGCCGCCCTGGAGCAGGCCCTGGCCGCTTACGGCGAGGACTGCAACGGCGACGGCCGGGTGACCTTCACCCTTCACCAGTACGTGAAGAGCTCCGAGGCCTCGCCCGAGAGCGCCTCCTACGCAACGGCCTCCCAGGTCAGGCTCATGGCGGACCTGGGGGAGTGCGAGAGCTATTTCTTTATTCTGGAGGATCCGAACAAATTTCAGAAGGATTATGATATACTGGAGAAAACTCGCGATGGGCAGACAGCGGTCAGCTGGGAGACATGCCCGGTCCTCATTTCCCTGGATCTGGGGACCTACACGGAGATCGTGGGCGGAAATGAACTCACAGGCAGCGGCCGGGAAATCCTCTCGCCGCTCTACCTGGCCAGGCGGACCTGTACGGACGAGCGCGCCGTGCGTTACAGGGAGGAGTGCGACAGGCTGTGGGACAGGCTCACGGAAGGGAGAAGATGATGAGAAAATCCAGTATGATGAGAACCTTCGCCGCCATGGTCGCGGCAGTCCTCTTGCTCGCAGGCTGCAGCAACAGTCCTGATGCTGCAGCTGACGGGGCTCAGTGGGACGAGACGTGGACCCTCCTTGGAACTGTCATGGGGGTCGGGGAGCCCGGACACGGGCTCGCCCTGACGGAGAATCCGGTCTCCCTGATGAGCGGCGATAACCATTACGCGGTCTGGTCCGCTGGGGAGGAGCATCACTTTACCAACGATGCCGGTGAAGAGGCGGTCTATTACGACGCGCAGCTCTACGCGGTGGCTTCCGGCTTCCGCAATGAAGCCGGGGCCCTGAATGCCGCGGGGGAGTGGCTCGCGCGCGAGAGAGAGATCTACGAGATCACCGGCGAGGAGACTGTGGAGGCCAACAATCAGAGCTACACGGTCCTGACCTATCGGACCAAGTCGGAGACCAACCCTTACAGCGCCGGGGCCGTGGCCATCGGTGTCTATAAGAGGTACGCGGTGAGCCTCGAGCTTACCTGCCTGGACGCCTTCCCGGAGGAACCGGGAGAGGTGCTGAAGGGGATACTTGCGGTGGTCCATTACAGCGCGGAAATCTGACAGAGGGGTCTGCCTGCACAGGCCCGGCAGACGATGCCTCGGACCCTTCCTGGCCGGCATGTTCGACTCCATCATGCGGGGCCTCCGCAATGAGCCGGGCCAGTGGCTCCGCAGCTGGAAGAGGAGCTGGAAGCAGAACGCCAGGGATTCCATTCTCCCCGGCGCTCTCACGGGCCTTGTCATCGGCCTCTACGTATTCATGGGCTTTGTCATGTGGTGGTCAGTGACCGGGCCGACCTTTGTGACCATCCTTCTCTACCTGATTTCAGCCCTGATCTTTCTCACGGTGAGCCTGCTCTTCTGGCCCCAGCTGGTGCTTTTCTCCCAGACTCCCAGGCAGACACTTGTCAACATTCTGCTCTTTTCTGCCAAATACCTCTGGCGGGTGCTGGGGGCGGCGGCCGTGGTCCTCTTCTTCACAGCTATCATGGTGCTTTTTGCGCCGCTGAGTCTTCTGCTGGTGCCGGTACTGGGCTTTTGGTATATCCTTTTTCTCGCGGAGTTCATTTTCTACGAGCAGCTGAATGCGGAGCTTGGGATCGAGGAAACACTGGATCGCCAGCGGGACCTTGAAGCCGGCCTCGCGCTTGTCCGGCTCGCCGATGGTGTGGTCGCCCATCCGGAGAAAGAGAAGACATTGACAGCCAAGCTCCGTCAGTCTTTCGGCCGCGAGCTGCCCGCCCCCGAAATTGTCGGAGGTGATGCAGGGGCCGGGCAGCTGCTTCCTGATAATATATTGGCACCTGGGCAGATTCCCGTCTTCGGTATTCATTTTCATGCTATAATGAAAGCGGCGGTCAAGGTTCCCGAACGGGATGCGGGGCAACCGCTGATGCCGGTATTGAACAGTTACAGGTACCTATAAAAAAGACAGGAGAAAACGGGTATGCTGAGACGCTTCTTAAAGCTCAGGGAACTGGATGCTCACACAAGGCTTTTCCACTATACCCGGGGCGTCAGCGCCCAGGAGATCCTGAAAAAGCAGACTTTTTTCGCGACCAACACCCAGTTCCTCAACGACGTCAACGAAATGCAGTACATCCTCGGTGTCCTGGAGGAGGTGATGGAGGAAATCGACCGGCCCATGCGGCGCGGCACCCTGCAGCACCTGATCCTGGAGGACCTGACGGAGTTCCACAAGTACGAGTACTATCTGATTTCCTTCAGCACCAAGCCGGACAGCCTGACCCTCTGGGCCGAGTTCGGCGACCGGACGGGCTACAATCTGGAGTTCAACGGGACGGAGCTCTGTGACCGGATCGCGGATGACCTGGAGATTTTCTGTCACGGCTATGTGGTCTACGACCGGGTCTTCCAGAAACAATGTCTGCGGGACATCATTCTGGAGGAGATCCCCCGGGAGCTGGGCTGCTCCTTCGGCAACATTATGGACTCCATGGGCCTCGGGACCAGTCCCGTCTTCGAGGAGTACAAGCTGACCCTCCAAAAGACCCTCTCCGTCTACGCCCTCTTCTTCAAGCAGCCGGAGTTCGCCTCCGAACAGGAGTACAGGTTCATTTTCCGGGATCCGGAGACGCCGGTCCTTTTCAGGGAGCAGACGGGCTTCCTCCTTCCCTACATCCAGGTCAGCTGTGCCTCCGGCGGACGGCTGCCGGTCCGGAGCGTCACGGTGGCGCCCAAGAACCACATCGACCTGGCCCGGCGGGGGATGGAGTACTATCTCCGGTCCCTGGGCTATGAGGTGCCGGTGCGCCTGTCCCGGCTCAAGCTCCGGTACTGAAGGAGTGAAGCCG
Source organism: uncultured Lachnospiraceae bacterium (assembly GCA_902766655.1). Lineage (GTDB taxonomy): Bacteria > Bacillota > Clostridia > Lachnospirales > Lachnospiraceae > Chordicoccus. The sequence continues at coordinate 6,211 of CACXEL010000404.1, forward strand.
GGCATGACGGCGGCGCTGCCTTTGGGCGGAAGAGCCTGCCTGCGAGAGCAGATATCGGCTGGTCTGACGCGGTCAGCCCCGATTTACGCCAGGGGGCAGTCCTGCCGGCGGGCAGATCTGACGCAGTCCCCGGCACCAATAACAGGCGCAGGGGCTGCATTTTCCACCGGCGGTTTGCCCCGCTGACCGCTTTTTTCCGCCAAGTTCCTTGACAAAGACACCATATCTTTTTAGAATAGAAGCTTGAGCCGCCGGCTTGTGCACGGAGGCTTTTGAGCGGTAAAGGACGCATCACCCTGCCCCTCAGGCAGGGTGTTTACATTTTCTCACGAACGAGGTGCAAGATGGAAAATAAGATCAAAGAGCTGCGGCAGGAGATCAGCCAGGCCTTCGCCAACATCCACTCCAAGGAGGAGCTGGCCGAATTCTGGCAGAAGTACTACAGCAAGAACGGCAGGATCGCAGGGCTTATGAAGGAACTGAAGAACGTTCCCAAGGAGGACCGCCCGACCATGGGCAAGGTCGTCAACGCCTTCAAGAGCGAGGCCGAGCAGCGCTATCAGGAAATGAAAGCCAAGATCGAGGAGATCGAGCTGGCCGAGCGGGACAGGAAGGAAGCCATCGATATCACGATGCCGGCCAAAAAGAATCCGGTGGGCAGGCTTCACCCGATCACCCTGACGCGCAACGCCATGATCAACGTTTTTGCCGGCATGGGCTTTGAGATCTACGAGGGCTACGAGATCGAGGACGACGATCACAACTTCACCCGCCTCAACGTCGCCAAGAACCATCCGGCCCGCGACATGCAGGACACCTTCTATGTGACCGAGGACATCCTGCTGAGGACCCACACTTCCCCGGGCCAGATCCGCGTCATGGACGCCGAGAAGCCGCCCATCAAGGTCCTGGTCCCCGGCCGCACCTACCGGTCCGACTCCGACGCTACCCACTCGCCCATGTTCTCCCAGATGGAGGGCCTGGTCGTGGACAAGCACATCACCCTCTGCGACCTTCAGGGCGCCCTGGATGAGTTCTGCCGCAAGATGTTCTCCGAGGACGTGCGCACGCGTCTCCGCCCCAGCTACTTCCCCTTCACGGAGCCTTCCGTCGAGGTGGACGTCAGCTGCTTTGAGTGCGGCGGCAAGGGCTGCAGCCTCTGCAAGGGCACCGGCTGGATCGAGATCCTGGGCGGCGGCATCGTCCACCACAACGTTCTGAAGAACTGCGGCATCGATCCCAACGAGTACAGCGGCTTCGCCTTCGGCATCGGCATCGAGCGTATCGCCATGCTCAAGTACGGCATCAACAACATGGGACTCCTCTTCGAGAACGACCTGCGGTTCCTGTCCCAGTTCAGAGACTGAGGATGAAAGGAGATAAAAAATGAAAGCACCTTTCAGCTGGCTTAAACAATATGTAGACATCGATCTCACGGCCCAGGAGCTCGAGGGCAGACTCTTCTCCTCCGGCTTCGAGGTCGAAGAGCTGATCGACCTCAGGGGAGGCATGGACCGCGTGGTGGTCGGCGTCGTCACCGAGGCCGTCAGGCAGGAGGGCACCCACCTTCACATCTGCAAGGTCGACGCGGGTGAGTACGGCCATGACATTCAGATTTCCACCGGCGCCCCCAACGTCTACGTCGGTATGCATACGGCGGCTGCGCTTGACAACTCCGTCCTCCCGGGCGGTATCAGGATCAAGGCCAGGAAGCTCCAGGGCGTGGACTCCTACGGCATGCTCTGCTCCGGCGAGGAGCTCGGCTTAAATGAAGACCTGTACCCGGGTTCCGAGGTCTACGGTCTTCTGGACCTGCCCAAGGACACGGTGCCCGGCACCGATATCGCTGAGGTGGTCGGCCTCAACGATTATATCTTCGACATTTCCGTCACGGCCAACAGGCCTGACTGCCAGTCCATCCTCGGCATCGCCCGCGAGGTGGCCGCCCTTCTGGGCAAGCCCCTCAGGATGCCGGCCACGGACTATGTGGAGACCGACTACGAGTTCCCGGGCATGGACATCGACGTGGCCGAGGCCGACCGCGACGTCTGCCCGCGTTACCTGGGTCATGGCGTCCACAACATCGTCTACAAGCAGTCCCCGCGCTGGATGCGCCGTTACCTGGCCCTCTGCGGCCTCCGGTCCATCAGCGCCGTGGTCGACATCACCAACTTCGTCATGCTGGAGATCGGGCAGCCCATGCACGCCTTCGACTACTCCATGATCAAGACGGGCAAGGTCCTGGTCCGCCGCGCCAAGGACGGCGAGAAGATCCAGACCCTGGACGGCAAGGAATTTACGCTGAAGACCAACAACCTGGTCATCACCGACGGCGAGGAGCCGATCGCCCTGGCCGGCGTCATGGGCGGCCTTTCCTCCGAGATCACCGAAAATACGACTGAGCTCCTCTTCGAGGCTGCCAAGTTCGCCCGCGACAGCGTCCGCCATACGGCCCGCGGCCTCGGCCAGAACACGGATTCTTCCGCCCGCTATGAGAAGGGCGTTTCCGAGTACACTGTCGAGCTTGCCATGGCCAGGGCCCTGCACCTGATCAATGAGCTGGACTGCGGCGAGATCTCGAAGACCTCCTTCGACATCAGCGCCGGCGCGCCCAGGGAGGGCAAGCATTTCACAGCCACCCTCTCCGGCATCAACAGGATCCTGGGCATTGAAGTGCCCGAGGAGACAGTGCTTGACATTTTAAAGAGACTGTCCTTCGAGGTGGAGCAGGACGGCGACCTTCTCAAGGTCGTGGCCCCGCGCTACCGCGAGGATATCGAGATCGGCGAGCCCGACCTGGCCGAGGAAGTCATCCGCGAGTACGGCTACGAGCACATCGTGCCCACCTTCCTGAAGGACGCCAGGGTCACCGGCGGCGGCCTGAATCCGGACCAGAACCGCAGGGCCAAGGTCAAGCAGCTCATGTGCGCCGCGGGGTTCTATGAGATCTCCACGCTGGCATTCTATGCGGACGCTGACCTTGATGAGCTGAACTTCCCGGCCGACGCCAAGGAGCGCCAGGTCATCCGCCTCATGAACCCGATCACCGAGAAGCTGGCCATCATGCGCCGTGTCCTGGCCCCCTCCGTCCTCCGCGTCGTGGTGGACAACCTGAAGAAGGGCAACAACGAGGGCAGGATCTTCGAGTTCAACAAGGTCTTCATTCCCAAACAGCTGCCCGTCACGGAGCTGCCGGACGAGGTCCAGCACATCGGCTTCGCCGCCTTCGGACCGGACGAAGACTTCTTCGCGGTCAAGGGCGCTGTGGAGGCCCTGGCCGGCGCCTTCGACCTGAATGTCGAGTATGAGCGCGCAGAGGACGTTGCCTACCTGCATCCCGGCATCGCTGCCTACATCCTGATCGACGGCGAGCGCGTCGGCTATTTCGGCAAGCTGGCCAACAAGGTCGCTGCCGGTCTCAAGCTCCCCAAGGACTCCAAGGCCAACCTCAACATCTACATGGGCGAGATTGATTACGCCAAATTCGAGTCCCACATCGTGCCCTTCCGCTACAAGCCGGTCTCCGAGTTCCCGAGTGTGACCCGCGACCTGGCCCTGGTGGTGGATGAGCAGCTCCTGTGCGGCGACATCGTCCGCGAGGTGAAAAATGCATGCAAGGCCGTCTCCGAAGTCGAGCTCTTCGACCTTTACAGGAACCCGGCCATGACGGCTTTGGGCAAAAAGTCCATGGCCTTCAAGATCACCTTCCAGCCGGCCGACGCAGCCCTCTCCCAGGAGGACGTTAACCGGTTCGTGAACAAGATCGTCGGCAATCTCAAGTACAAGCTTGGAGCCGAGATGAGATAACAATCAGAGAAGCCGGGCAGGCACCCCGCATAGTGTCCGGCCCGGCACTTGCACAAAAAGAAAGCTGAACGGAAACGTCAGATCGTTTCCGCTCAGCTTTCTTTTTGTCCGGGAGTGAGACCCGGGTCTCATTCCCGCTTTTCCATGTCAGGCCAGGTCTTCGACGATCGCCTTCGCCTCTTCGGCCTCGGCCTCTTCAGCCGCCGCCTGTTCCTCCTCGAGCTTTTCCTCCTCGCTCAGCTCTTCTTCCTCGTCATCGGAGGAGAGGAGAGAGGAGAGGGAGGGGAACTCGAAGGTCTCCCGGCTGTGCCGGTCGAGGACGTCGGTCAGGGTGAGGGCGGTGAAGGCTTTCGCAAGGTCATCGACCGATAAGGCTGCGAGCTCGAGGATCTCCCTGTCGGTGTAGGGGATATCCAGAACGAAGCTGTCGTCGTAATTGCGGCCGTTGGTGGAGGAGTACATGTAGAGGTCGGCGATGGTGAGGTCCGCACCTGGCTCGCCCGGGACCTTGGTGTAATTTCCCTGGACCGCGTCAAGCAGCAGGAGGAAGCCGTAGAGGCCCTGGCAGTAGGTGCCGGAGGCCGCCGCGAATACGGCGCCGCTGGTCATGAGCGGGCGCATGCTGTCGGTCGCGTCAAAGGCGGCCACGTCGATGGCGCCGATGAGGCCCATCTCGCTGACGGCGGCCAGGACGCCGTCCAGGACGTCGCCTCCGCCCCCGGAAATGAGGACCGCCTCCAGTTTGGGATTCTCTTCCATCATCTGCCTGAAGACCCTGTACCCTTCCTCGGCTGTGGCGGCTTCCACGGGATCTGCGAGGCGGATCCTGGCGCTCTTGTGGAAGCCCCGGAAGGACTCCGTCGCCATATGGTAGCCGATGTTGCGCTGGATCTGGGTGGTGTCCGACTCAGACCAGGTGATGTACCCGATGTTCCGGTCGCCGGCTTCCAGGAGGGCGTTCACCAGGCGGTAGCTGGCGGTGCGCTCCTCGCCGTGGACTGCGCCGATATAGTAGGAAGATGCCTTGGCCAGCGCATAGGTGTCCGGGTACAGGTCCTCGTCGATCCAGTGGCTCAGCTGGGCCAGGTAGACGCCCTTTTCGTCGCAGAGCCGGATGGCGGCCGCGATATCACTGTCGCTGCGGTTCGAGAGGAGAATGCCGTCGCAGCCCGCAGCGATGAGGTCCGACACCGACCGGCGGATCCGGCGGGAGTCGCAGCCGCAGAAGGCGTACTCGACCTCGACGCCCAAAAGGGCGGCCGCCCGGTCGATGGTGGCGATGGTCTGCCGGGACAGGGGATCGTCGTCCGCCCGGAGGGAGACGCCGATTTTGACGCCGGTGTCATCGGCGGCTGTCACGGAAGAGGGCTCACCCGCAGTTTTCGTCTCAATGCCGAGCAGATCTCCCAGGACGCGGACGCCCCGCAGGTCGACAGCTTTCGACGGCTTTTCCCCGCTGTTAGCTGCGCAGCCGGCCAGGCAGGACAGGGCCAGAAGGGCGGTAAGGAGGAGGGCTGTCATTTGCCTGAGGCGGCTGGCAGGCTCAGACAGGCCTCGGAGCAGGCTTTTCATCAGTTTTTGGATAATCATAGGCAGGTTCATGTGCTTTCTCCAGGACGAAGGTCCTCAGACTTCTGTCAGTTCCTTATTCATATAGGCGTTGAAGGCGGCGTCGGTTCCGCCGGCGAAGGTGTAGAGCCGTTTGCCCGACTTTTTGAGCTCTGCCATGGCCTTGCCTCCGAAGTTCCCGGAAATGATGACATCGAACATGGAGTCCGCCATCCGGGCTGTGAGGTCCGACGTGCGGAGCCTGCCGACGGAGAGCAGCTCTTTCCTGCGCATCTCGTGGCTGCCCGCGAGGTAGTAGGCCCAAAAGTATTGGGTCTTCTCAAAGGCCGGAATGGCATTTCCTCCATCGTAGGAGACAGCGATGAAGGTGAAACGGCTGGCTGGACTGCGGGCAGGTTTTTTCACTGCTGGCATGGTGTTTCCTCCTTGTAATGAGGCAAAGCTCTGAATGTGAGCATGAGCCTGAAAAAAACCGCCCTTTTCCGGTAATCTGTGTTACAATACTGGCATGGCGCGGCGAACGCCGCGGGATTACTGCGTGTGTTCATTTTCAGTGGACACCGGAAAGGGGTTATTATGACGACATCCATTCTTGCCTGGGGCCTGGTGCCGCCTATTCTGCTCATCATCTATATGTATCACCTGGATAAGATCGAGCGGGAGCCGGTGGGGCTCATCATCAAGACCTTTATCTTCGGCATGCTCTCGGTCATTCCGGCCATCCTCTGGGAGATCATCGGGGAATATATCGTTCTCTTTATCCTCCCGGACAGTCTGGTTTACAGAACGGATATGTCGGATTATTCCGTCATCTATTATTTCCTGGAAATGTTCTTCGTAGTCGCCATCGCGGAGGAGACCTCCAAGCGGGCCCTGGCCACCTTGTCGGTCTGGAAGAATCCGGAATTCAACTTCCGCTTTGACGCGGTCATCTACTACACCACCTCGGCCCTGGGCTTCGCCGCCGCCGAGAACATTCTCTACATGACCGATTACGGCTCTGAGATCGCCATCAGCCGGCTGATCCCGGTCCACTCGATCTGCGGCGTTTTCATGGGCTACCACATGGGTCTCGCCAAGACCGCCGAGCTGGACGGAGACCTGAAGGCCGCCAGACGCCACAAGCGCCACGGCCTCATCATACCGGTCCTGATCCACGGGTCCTATGATTTCTGCCTCAGCGTCGGCAGCGACCTGCTCTGCCTGGCCGTCCTGCTCTTCATCCTGGTGCTGACCATAGTCGCCTGGCTGTCGCTGAGACGGTATGCGCGGCAGGACATGCCGGTCTGAGAAGCTGGCAGAGGGGAATAAAACCCTTCGGGTTGTGAGGCTTCGCAGCGCACCGGCAGACGCCCGCGGGCGCCAGACGGCAGGCTATGCCTCTTTCTCGTCCATAGTACCTTTTCGGCCGAAGAAAATCAATAACAAAACAGCCGGTCCGATGCCCCGGAGGGGACATTCGGACCGGCTGTTCTTCTGTGTCGCGGCAGGCCTCACAGCGGATCCTGCCGGAAGTACCGGAAGAACCAGACCATGAACTTGTTGGTGAGGCGTGAGTAGTAGAAAATGATGATCAGGATCAGCAGGGTCAGCGGCACCATGAGCAGGGACCACCACATGAAGACCGAGTGCATGTCGTAGAAGGCCGGGAAGATGAAGAGTCCGGCGAAGAAGGTGATCATGGACGCCCCCATCACCAGCCGCCTGTAGAGGGTGAGGGGCCAGCAGACGTTGGCCACGACCAGCATGGCCACGATTCCGCCCATCATGAGGGAGAAGGTCGAGCAGATCTCCTCCGACCAGGGGAAGATGAGGTCCATGAGCTGGACCATGATCATGGCCGTCACCATGGTGAAGGCCGCCGGCATGCAGATCTTGAGGATGTGCCGAAGGAAGCCCTCCGCGCTCACGTCCTTCGGCCGTTCCATGGTCAGGAGGAAGGAGGGCATGCCGATGCCGCACACGTTGATGAGGCCCATCTGGAGGGTGGTCCAGGGGTAGGGCTGGCGGATCAGCGTGAAGATGAGGCTGAGGAGGAGAGAGTAGATGGTCTTGGTCAGGTAGAGGGAGCTCACACGCTCGATGTTGGCGATGATGATCCGGCCCTCGGAGACGATGTCCTTCATGGCGGCGAAGTCCGAATCCAGGAGGACGATGTGGGCGGCGTTCTTGGCGGCATCCGACCCGTTGGCCATGGCGATGCCGCAGTCCGCGTCCTTGATGGCCAGCACGTCGTTCACGCCGTCGCCCACCATGGCGACCGTCTTGCCGTTCGCCTGCCAGGCCCTTACAAAGGCCTGCTTCTGCTCGGGCTTCACCCGGCCGAAGACGGTGTAATTGCCGATGACCTTGGCCAGCTCCGCCGGGTCTTCGGGGAGAGTCGTGGCGTCCACGTAGCGGTCCGCATTTTCCACACCGGCCTGTTCGGCTACGGTGGCGACCGTCACCGGGTTATCGCCGGAGATGACCTTGACGTCCACGCCGTTCTCCGCGAAATAGCGGAAGGTATCGATGGCCTCCTTCTTGATGATGTCGGAAATGACGACCGCCGCCAGCGGCTTCACCTCCCCGACGCTCCCGTCGGCGGTGTCCAGCGCCGTGGCCCCGCCCAGGAGCAGGACCCGGTAGCCGTCCATGGAGTACTCCTCGATCTCCTTCAGGATTTTTTCGTCCTTTGTCAGGAAATCGGGAGCGCCGACCACGTAGGCCCCGTGGCCCGGGAAAGCCGCCGCGCGGTACTTGCGGGCGGAAGAGAAGGGGATGACGTCCCCGCACTCCCAGTCGGTCTTGCGGCCGAAGGCCTTGTTCATGGCCTCCTGGGTGGCATTGGTGTCGCTGAAGGCCCCGTTCATGTGGCCCAGGATCTTCCGGATCTCGTGCTCGTGCATGTCCGCCAGGGGGAGGATCTCCTCGACCTTGAGCTCGCCGGTGGTGATGGTGCCGGTCTTGTCGGTGCACAGAACGTTGACGCGGGCCAGGGCCTCGATGGCTTCCATCTCCTGGACCAGGGCGCGCTTCATGGCCAGGCGGCCGACGCCGATGATGAAGGAGACGGACATGAGCAGGACCAGGCCCTCGGGAATCATGCCGATGATGCCGGAGACGGTCCGGATGATGGCCGTGTCGAAGGCCCCCTCGCTGGCCAGGTACTGGCTGCGGAAGAGGAGGATGCCCACCGGAATGATGAGGACGGAGACCACCTTGATGATCCGGCCGATCACGTTCTGCATCTCGGAGGAGGCCCGCTTCCTCGCGGAGGCCTTCCGGACCAGCTCGCTGGCGTAGCAGTCGGCGCCGACCTTCTCCGCCTGCATGAGGGCGGTGCCGGCCACGATGAAGCTGCCCGAGAGGATCGGGTCGCCGTCCTTCTTGCGCACGGGTTTGGATTCACCGGTCAGCATGGACTCGTTGACTTCGAGGCCGCTCGCGCCGTAGACGGTGCCGTCGCAGGCCACCTGGTCGCCGGGGGAGAGGGCGATGAGGTCGTCCAGGACGATCTCGTTCACGGGAATCTTCTTCTTGCTCCCGTCGCGGAAGACGCTGGCCTTTGAGGCCGTGACGACGGAAAGCTTGTCGATCTGGGACTTGACCCGGAGCTCCTGGATGATGCCGATGGCGGAATTGGACACCACGACGCCCAGGAAGAGCATGTTCTTGTACTGGCCTGTCAGGAGGATCAGGAAGCCCAACAGAATGTTCAGTATATTAAAGTAGGTGATGGTGTGGGAGAGGACGATCTGTTTGGTCGTCTTCTGCCCGTCCCTGGAAGCTATGTTGACCTGCCCGGCGGCTGCGCGCTCGGCTGCCTCTTCGGAGGTGAGTCCGCGGGGAATCTCCGGCAGGTCTGCGGCTGTGTTCTGAGACATCGGTTCTCCTTTGTGCCGGCCTGGCCGGCAGAATTATCAGTTTACATGAATTATAGAAGGACAGGCAAAAAAACGCAAGGAACTTGCGGTGCAGTGTGTTGAAAAAGCGTCCGTGTCTGTTATAATAGATACCTGTTCGGCCCTTGCGGAGGCAGGCGGCCGGGCGGAAGAGATTATGAAAGCAAACACCGCGGCCTGGTCTTAAGGGCGCGGCTTTAGTCGTAGAGAGGAAAATGCAGACATGTTCATCATCGTAGGCCTGGGCAACCCCGGCAGCAAGTATGACAGGACCCGCCACAACATGGGCTTCGACGTCATCGACCAGCTGATCACCCGCAACCACATAAGCGGACCCTTCAGCAAGTTCCACGCCATGTACGGCACGGGCTACATCGGCGGGGAGAAGGTCGTCCTGGCCAAACCCATGACCTACATGAACCTGAGCGGTCAGGCCGTCCGGGAGCTGGTCGACTTCTACAAGATCGACCCGGCCACGGAGCTCATCCTGATCAGCGACGATATCGACCTGGACGTAGGCCGGCTCCGCATCCGCAAGCAGGGCTCGGCCGGCGGGCAGAACGGCCTCAAGGACGTGATTGCAAAGCTCGGCACCCAGCAGTTCACCCGGATCCGGGTGGGGACAGGCGCGAAGCCTGCGGACTGGGACCTGGCGGACTGGGTCCTGAGCCGGTTCTCCCCGGAGGAGAGAAAGCTGGTCGACGACGCCGTTCTGCGGGCGGCGGAGGCGGTGGAGACTGTCGTGAAGGACGGCCCGGACAGGGCCATGAACTTATATAACAGGTAGAGGGAAGCAAATGCAGACATTTGTGGCACCGCTCAGGGAGCTGGCGGAGGTCCAGGAAATCGAAGAGAAGCTCATGAAGGGGACGGGCGTCATTTCCCTGTCCGGCTGCATCGAGGCGCAGAAGGCCAACATGATCTTTGGCCTTTCTTATGATGCCATGCGGATCCGGGGGCGGGGCGGCAATGCCAATCTCCCCGTGGACGAGTGCGTCGTGGTCACGGAAAATGAACTCACCGCCAAGGTCCTCCAGGAGAATCTCAGCTTCTACCTGCCGGACGTCCGCATCTATCCGGCCAAGGACCTCCTCTTCTACCAGGCAGACCTGGCCTCCAACCTCCTGGATGTCCAGCGGATGCGAGTCTTCCGGGCCCTCCTCGAGCAGGAGAGGCCGGTCATCATTGCCCCCATTTCCGCCCTCATGGATCCGGTCACGGAGCGGAGCGAGATGGCGGCGGCCGTCCTGGAGCTGGCGGCCGACACCGAGGAGGACCTGGAGGACCTCCGCAGGCAGCTGGTCAGGATGGGCTACGAGCGCTGCGCCGAGGTCTCCCAGCAGGGCCATTTCGCCTCCAGGGGCGATATCCTGGACATCTGGGCCCTTACCGAGGACCTGCCCTACCGCATCGAATTCTTCGGGGACGAGATCGAGTCCATCCGCCGCTTCGACCCGGAGAGCCAGCGGTCGGTGGAGGAGGTCAGCGAGATCAATATTTATCCCGCCAACGACGGAACGGGAAAGACGGCTCCCTTCATCAACTGGTTCGACGGCCGCAAGGTCCTCTTCGTCCTGGACGAACCGGGCCGCCTCGCGGAAGCCGCCAAGGCCACCGAGCAGGAGTTCCGGGAGAGCGTGAAGAACCGGGTGGAGAGCGGCAGCTACCGCAAGGGCGACCGTATTCCCAACATCCTGGGCACGAACGAGCTCATTGCCCGCCTCAACCGGCGGCGGTGCCTGGCCGTGAGCGCGCTGGGTGTCCGCCAGGGCCCCTGGCAGATCACCGACACCTTCGGCACCAGCGTCCAGGGCACCGGCACCTACAACTCCAACGTGGAGCTTCTGATCGGGGACCTGCAGCGCTACCGCCGGCTGGGCTACCGGGTGGTCGTGCTGTCCGCCTCCCAATCCAGGGCTAAGCGGCTCGCGGGGAACCTGCGGGACAGCGAGGTGCCTGCCATCTACACCGAGGACCGGGATCTCGAGCTGAAACCCGGGCAGATCGCCGTCGAGTACGGACACGCGACCCGCGGGTTCGAGTATCCTCTTATTAAAATGGCGGTCATTTCCGAGACCGACATCTTTGGCAAGCGGGAGGTCAGGAAAAAGAAGAAGCGCCCGGTGAACGGGGAGACCATCTCCAGCTTCTCGGACCTCCACGTCGGCGACTGCGTCGTCCACGAGACCCACGGCATCGGCATCTACAAGGGTATCGAGCAGGTCCGGGTCGACGACGTCTACAAGGACTACATCAAGATCGAATACAAGAACGGGAACCTCTACGTTCTGGCGACCCAGCTGGACATGCTGCAGAAGTATTCCGGCGGGACCGAGAAGGCCCATCCGCCCCTGAGCCGCTTAGGCGGCAAGGAGTGGGAGAAGACCAGGGCCAGGGCCAAGGCCTCCGCCAAAAATATAGCCGGGCAGCTGGTCAGGCTCTACGCTGCGCGGGAGATGGGCAAGGGCTTCGTTTTCAGCGAGGACACCGAGTGGCAGCGGGAGTTCGAGGAGTTCTTCCCCTTCGAGGAGACGGACGACCAGCTGACAGCCATCGGCGAAGTCAAGGCCGACATGCAGAGCACCAAGATCATGGACCGGCTCATCTGCGGCGACGTGGGCTACGGCAAGACCGAGATCGCCCTGAGAGCCGCCTTCAAGGCCGTCCAGGACGGCAGGCAGGTGGCCTATCTGGTGCCCACCACGATCCTGGCCCAGCAGCACTACAACACCTTCCTCCAGAGGATGAAGGACTTCCCGGTGCGGACGGACCTCATGTGCCGGTTCCGGACGCCCGCCCAGATCAAAAAGACGGTCGAGGACTTAAAGCGCGGCTACGTGGACATCGTCATCGGCACCCACCGGCTCCTGTCCAAGGACGTCCAGTTCAGGAACCTGGGCCTCCTCATCATCGACGAGGAGCAACGCTTCGGCGTGACCCACAAGGAGAAGATCAAGGAAATGCGGAAGGACGTGGACGTC
>CACXEL010000405.1 GCA_902766655.1 uncultured Lachnospiraceae bacterium
CTCATGATGATTCTCTCCCTGTCACAGCCTGTCAGTGCCCTTACGTCAGAAGTCTCTTCGGTCAGCACCGGAAAATGGTACACCGCCGCCGGCCACAGCTACTCCCTGACGATCGGCACTACCTACTACTTCTACCGGTTCAAGGTCGGCGCGGGATGCTACGTCCGTGTGGACCTGGCCCAGAGCAAAAACTCCACGGAGACCGGGCTCTATATCACGAAGAACCCGTCCAGGAGCGAGAAGTCGGTCGAATACGTCTGTCTGAGGAACGGGGAGACCAGGGCGTCCAGGTATATTTACCTGCCCAAGGGCACCTATTACGCGAGCTCCTACAACCCGATCCGCTTCAAGCTGACGACCGGCAAGGCCGTCAACCTGAAGAACTATACGCCCGCGCGGGCTGTGGAGCTGGCATCGGGAACCCGGACCGTGGTCGTCCAGACACCTACGGGTCAGTACCAGCGCTGGTTCAAGATCAAGGTGACAAACAAGCACAGGCTGACCATGTATTCCAACAACCAGTACAACATCGCCCTCTACGACGCCTCCTATAAGAGGGTAGACCTGCTCAACCAGACCGGGGCCACCAAGTTCAAAACAGCCTCCAAGTTGAAGAAGGGGATCTACTACGTAGTGATCGGCCGGGCCGATACGCCGGGCAAGTCCTCCGTAACGACATTCCTCTGGAAATGACGACCCGGCGCAGGGGCGAGGTCCATTTCCCTCTTCCGCCTGCGGAAGCCCTGAGTGTTCGCGTGTGAACAGCCACGATTGACCTGTCAGTTCAAGGAAAGAGCCTGCGGTGCCCGAGCCCGTGCGCCGCAGGCTTTTTGGCACCCGTGAACGGGCTGCGGCTCCGGACAGCTGCCTTCCTGAGAGCACTTTATTGACAGACGAACATCCTTGACGTAAAATGAGACAACAATGGGAAAGCAGCGTAATTGCCGCCCCGTTGGCGCGTCACCCGGCGCCTTAAGCAGGGTGGAGGAGGAATATTTATTATGAAAGAATATCGCAATATGACAAAGGAGGAACTCCTGCGCGAGAAGGAGCAGCTGGAGGCGGCCTACGAAGGATTCAGAAAACGCAGACTTCATCTGGATATGTCGCGCGGTAAGCCCTCCGTCGCTCAGCTCGAGCTCTCCAACGAGCTCATGGACGTTCTGAACTCTGAGACCTATTTCATGGACGAGACGGGCAATGACTGCCGGAACTACGGCATCCTGACCGGCATTCCCGAGGCCAAGCGCCTCATGGGCCAGATGTCCGAGGTCAACCCCAACGACATGATCATTTACGGCAACTCTTCCCTGAGCGTCATGTTCGACAGCATCTCCCGGTCCTATACCCACGGCGTCTGCGGAAACACCCCCTGGTGCAAGCTGGACAAGATCAAGTGGCTGTGCCCGGCTCCGGGCTATGACCGCCATTTCAAGATCACGGAGTATTTCGGCTTTGAGATGATCACGATCCCCATGCACGAGGATGGACCGGACATGGACCTGATCGAAGAGTACGTCAAGGATCCTGCGGTCAAGGGTATCTGGTGCGTTCCCAAGTACTCCAACCCCCAGGGAATCACCTACTCTGAGGAGACCTGCCGCCGGTTCGCGGCCCTTGAGCCCGCCGCCCCGGACTTCAGGATCTACTGGGACAACGCCTACTCGATCCACCACCTCTATGAGGACCCGGAGCTTCAGGATTACCTGCCGGAGGAGCTGGCCCTCTGCCGTGAGTACGGCCATCCGGATATGATCTATAAGTTCATCTCCACCTCCAAGGTCACCTTCCCGGGATCCGGTCTGGCTGCCGTCGCGGCCTCCCAGAACAACCTCAAGGATTTCAAGAAGCATATGTCCATCCAGACCATCGGCCATGACAAGCTCAACCAGCTGCGTCACGTCCGCTTCTTCGGCAACATGGCCAACATGACCGAGCACATGAAACGCCACGCCGCCATCCTCCGGCCCAAGTTCGAGACGGTGGAGAACACCCTTGAGGAGGAGCTCGGCGGTCTGGGGATCGGGTCCTGGACCAGGCCCAAGGGAGGGTATTTCATTTCCTTCGATTCCATGGAAGGCTGTGCCAAAGCCATCGTGGCCAGGTGCGCCGACGTCGGAGTCAAGATGACGCCTGCCGGCGCCACCTACCCCTACGGCATCGACCCGAAGGATTCCAATATTCGTATCGCCCCCTCCTTCCCGACCACCCGGGAGCTGGGGCTCGCGACCAAGGTCTTCATTCTCAGCGTCAAGCTGGTCAGCATCGACAAGCTCCTGGCAGAGATGAACTGAGGAAAATGCAAACACGGCCGCCCGGCAGGGCGGTGTGAAGGGGATAACAGGGAGTATTCATGGAAGAGAACAGGAACACATCCGGACAGATGCCCGGCGCGGAAGGCGAGGGCGATTTTATCAGACGGCCTGCCATCTCCATCGAGGATTTTGAGGCGGCCCTGAACGCCAGGGCGGCCCAGGTGGAGGCGGAAGCCATGATGGAGCACGGTCTCGCGGAATCCATGTCCACCGGGAAGGATGAATCCCGGGCGACGCATGTCCGGGCCTCCGGGACCGGCGCAGAGATTGCAGCGGATACCCCGGCCTCCGGGACCGTTGCAGATACGCCGGCGGCGGATGCCCCGGCCGTTCCCGGCGCCTTGAACACGGAAGTCGGGGAGAAAGCTGTCCGGAATCGCGCGGACAGGAATCAAAAATCGGACGAGGATGAGCTTGACGAGGAGCTGGATCTTCCCGTCAGGAAGAAGCGCGGCCATCCCATCCTGCTGGCCGTCGTCCTGGTCCTGTTCGTGGCATTTCTGGGGTCGGTCTTCTACACGTACCGGTACTACGTCGATTTTTTCCGGTCCCATTTTTACTCCGGGACGACCATCAACGGCATCGACGTCTCCTACATGACCGTGGAGGAGGCCAAGCAGAACATTGCCAACGCCATCGCCGGCTTTACCCTGACCATCGAGGAGCGTGACGGCGTGACGGAGACCCTGACCGGCGATGATATCGGCCTGGCCTACGTGGATGACCTGGCCGTTGACAGACTTATGATGGACCAGGACGCGGACCTCTGGTTCCTCTCCTTTGATGAGCCGATGAGCGCCCAGGTGGGCGTTTCGACCATCTATGACGAGAAGAAGGCTACCAACGCGGCTCTCAAGCTGGACTGTCTCGACAAGAGCAAGATCGTCGAACCCGAGAATGCCCGTCTGATTGCGGACGGCAGCCTGTACGCCATAAAGCCGGAGGTCATGGGCACCAAGATCGATGAAGCCAAGCTTCTGGTAGCGGTGCTGGATGCCCTCGATGAGGGCAGGACGACCTGCAGCATTGTGGATCCGGACTGCTACATCTACCCCACGGTCTACAGCGATGACGAGACCCTGAATGCCCGGGTGAATGCCTGGAACAAGTATCTGACGGTGGAGATCACCTATCCCTTCGGTGACAATAAGGAGGTCATCAACGGAGACACCCTCCGGCCCTATATCTCCGATGACGGGACCAACGTGACTCTTTCCACGGATTGGGTCAGGAGCCTGGTCTACCAGTGGGGACAGAAATACGACACCTTCGGACTTGAGCGCCAGTTCACCACCCACGACGGAAAAACCATTACCATCCCCGCCGGCGGCGATTACGGCTGGGTCATCGACAAGGACAAGACCATCGAGGACGTGAAGACGGCTGTCAAGGCGGCCGAGAGCGGAATCCGTGAGCCGATCTTCCTCTTCAGCGCCATGGGCTGGGACAACGGTGACCTGACCGGGACCTATGTGGAGGTCAGCATATCCGAGCAGAAGCTTTGGTGCTACAAGAACGGTGTCGTCGTCATGGAGACGGACGTCGTGACCGGCAAGGCTTCCAATGACAACCGGAAGACGATCACCGGCTGCTGGGCCATCGACGCCAAGAAGAAGGACGCTGTTCTCGGCACCGAGGACGTCCAGGGCTACTCTTCTCCGGTCAGCTTCTGGCTGCCCTTCAACGGCGGTCAGGGACTGCACGATGCCCCATGGCGCAGCAATTTCGGCGGAAGCATCTACCTGAGCAACGGCTCTCACGGGTGCGTAAATGTGCCGGAAGAGAACATGGAGACCATCTTCAACGCGGTGGAGATCGGCAATGCCGTCGTGGTCTACGACCTGAATGAGCCGGTCACACCGCAGGCAACCGGCGCCTGATCATATTTGCACATGAAAGGAAGACCGGCCTCCGGTTCCCCCGCGGGGCAGGAGGCCGGTCGTTATTTTACGGGAAATGAAAACAGATAGAAAAAAAGAGAGGAGAGGGTCCGGTTTTTTCAGCACCCTGATCCTGATCGTCGCCCTATGCGTGTTTCTCTACTCCGGATAC
>CACXEL010000406.1 GCA_902766655.1 uncultured Lachnospiraceae bacterium
ATCGGCGGGAAGCTTCGTCTCAAGTGGGGGCGGACCGGCCACTGCCTTGGCAGCATCTGGTTCCTCGTCGAGATGGAGGGGAAGCGGATCCTTTATACCGGCGATTACACGGAGCACACGGCTGCCTACAAGGTGGATAAGATCCGTGACATACGGGCGGACCTGGCTCTGGTCGACACTGCCTACGGCGATTACTCCCTCGACGGGAAAAGGAACCGCAAGGCGTTCTCTGATATCCTGGATTCCCTGGTCGAGGAGGAGCGGCCTCTCCTTTTCCCGGTTCCCAACCATGGGAGAGGGCTGGACATCATGCGGCTGCTGGCAGACAGAAATGTTCCCATCATCGCGGATGCCAAGCTCATCCGGGATGCGCAGTGGGGGCTTGACCACCCAAAATGGGTCAGGAAGGGCTTCATTTCTCAGACGGACAGGTTGCTGGAAATGAGACCAATCACGGACAATACGCCCGATCACCTGCCCGACAAGGCCTGCGGCATCCTGGTCGCGGACACCTCCATGAAGAAGGAGATGACCGGCCGGCTGGCCAGGGCCGTCGAGGAGGCCGGCGGCAAGGTGATCGTGACCGGCAAGCAGCTGGCGGGGACCAGGGCCAGGCAGATGGTGGAGAGCGGGGATGCTGTTTTCCTGAGGATTTCTGTCCATCAGAACAAGGAGGAGCTTGTCAAGCTGGTCAGGAAGAACAAGATCACCTTTGCCGTGCCTTTCCACTGCAGGGATGAGCTTACAAGCGCGGAAAAGCGTGTGATCCCGATGGCTAACGGTGAGACACTGTTCTTCTGAACATCAGAATATTGAATTATCCTACAATATATATCAAAAGATGTGGTAAAACTGGCGGGAGTAGGATATAATAATAGAGTATATGATGTTCAAATACACCAAATTAACTGATAAATTTGAAAAAGCGAGGGCGGAACCATGGCGGATGCTGAGAAATACGTTGCTTATGTCGGCACCTACACGAACGGCAAGAGTAAAGGCATTCATATTTATGATGTAGATGTTCCGGAAGGGAAGCTTTTCCTGAGAAAGGTCGTCCCGATCAACAACTCATCCTATATCACCCGGTCCAGAAATGAAAAGTACCTCTACTCCATCGCGGATGAGGGTGTGGAGGTCTTTGAGATCCAGGAAGACGGCGACATCATCCCGATCAACAAGATCGACATCAACGGCATGCGCGGCTGCCACCTGTCCACAGACTTGGACAGCAAATACCTCTTCGTTTCCGGCTATCACGATGGCAAGCTGACAGTCATTCACACTCATCACGACGGCCGTCTGGGGAGTGTGGTGGACGGCGTTTTCCACCGCGGCCAGGGCGCTATCAACGAGCGCTGCTTCCGGCCTCACATCGTCTGCACCCGTGTGACCCCGGACAACCTGTTCGTCTGCGCGGTGGATGAGGCCCTGGACCAGGTCGTCATCTACAAGATGGACGAGATTACCCAAAAGCTGGTCCAGGTGGATATTCTCCGCATGGGCCGCGAGTCCGGCCCCAGGAGCATTCATTTCTCCAAGGACGGCAAGCGCGCTTATATTCTCTGCCAGATCACCAATGTAGTGCGCGTCTACAAGTACACCGTATGGGCCGGCAAGCCCTACTTTGAGCTGATTGATGAGCAGTCCACTTTGTCCGACGACAAGGATGTCCACGACGCTGCTTCGGCCATGAGACTGTCTCCGGACGGCCACTACCTCTTCGCCGCCACCTCCGGCGACAACTCTGTCGCCTGCTTCGAGATCGATGAGATGACCGGCAACCTCCAGAGGCTCTTCGCCCTGCCGACCGCCGGTGTTTATCCCAAGGACGTGGCCATTTTCCCGGACCAGCAGCATTTCGCTGTCGTGAACAACGGCCACAACACGATCACGACCTTCCGCATCGACTACGAGAAGAGGTGCATCTACATGCACAACAAGCCCAAGGACGTGGACCAGCCCAACTGCATGGTCTTCCAGAAGATCAAGCGCCAGCCCGATGTGATCGAGGACGTCCCCGAAAAGGTCGCTGAAGCCCGTGCCGCCGAGCTGATCAAAAAGTAATCCCAGGACAAAAAGAGACACCGTTCATCACTGAACGGTGTCTCTTTTTTGTCCCGGGAGGTTTCCTGGGGGGCAGGGCGGGGAATGGGCTGCGGGGACGTTGTGACAAAAATATCCTCTCTTCCCTTAGGGGGATGCGGTCAGAGAGGATATTTTTGTCTC
>CACXEL010000407.1 GCA_902766655.1 uncultured Lachnospiraceae bacterium
GCCAGGCTGAAAGAGATGCTGGGCGCCGAGAAGGTGATCTGGCTGCCCAACGGCATTTACAACGATGAGACCAATGGCCATGTGGACAACATTTTTGCCTTCACCGCGCCCGGCGAGGCTGTCCTGGCCTGGACGGACGACGAAAATGACCCCCAATACCCCATGAGCCTGGAGGACCTTCAGGTCCTCACGCGGGAGACGGATGCCCGGGGACGAAAGATCAAAGTCCATAAGCTCCTGATCCCCTCGACGCCCATTTGCATTCAGCCTGAGGACCTGCAGGGATATCGATTTGAACCGGGAGAAGACGAGCGGGAAGCGGGTGAGCGCCTTGCGGCCAGCTACGTCAACTTCTACATAGGAAATGAGGCCATCCTGGTCCCCCAGTTCGGGGATGTGAATGACAGAAACGCTGTGGAACTCCTCCGGGAGCTCTTCCCGGACCGGAAGGTCTGGCCGATCGAGGCCAGGTGTATTCTGGTCGGCGGCGGCAATATTCACTGCATCACCCAGCAGATCCCGCTGGGATGAGCAGCGGGTGCCTAAGGCATGCGATCACCGATCGTACGCGCAGATAAGGAATGTGGGCAGTTCTGGCGCGGATGTCCCCTGGTGTGGTGGGACAGATTCATGCGGTGACAGTATATTTGAGCAGTGATGGAGTGGATTCCGGAAGGTCAGTAAGGAAGTCTCCCTGTACACGGGCAAGGGATATGGAGGTGTGCAAATGAGAAAAATCAAAGTGGCAGCGGTCCAGATGCGGATGACCGCCGAGCCTTCTGAGAATATCGCTAAGGCCAGGGAGATGGTCATTCGGGCGGCCGATGAGGGTGCCCGGGTGGTCCTTCTGCCGGAGCTTTTTGAGCGGCCTTATTTCTGCCAGGAGCGGCAGTACGGCTACTATGAGTTTGCAACGCCGCTCTCGGAGAACCCTGCGGTGAGGGAGTTTCAGCAGCTTGCCAAAGAGCGGTCTCTCGTGATTCCTGTCAGTTTCTATGAGCGGGCCGGCACAGTGCTCTACAACACGGTCGCCGTGATCGACGCGGACGGCGAAATCCTGGGTATCTACAGGAAGACGCATATTCCCGACGACCATTTTTATCAGGAGAAATTTTATTTTACCCCGGGCGACACGGGCTTCAAGGTCTGGGATACGGCCTATGGGAAAATCGGCGTCGGCATCTGCTGGGACCAGTGGTTCCCGGAGTGCGCCAGGGCCATGGCTCTCCTGGGCGCGGAGCTGATCCTCTATCCGACGGCCATCGGCTCCGAGCCAATCCTGGAGGCGGACAGCATGCCGCACTGGCGGCGCTGCATGCAGGGGCATGCGGCGGCCAACCTGGTGCCGGTCATAGCAGCCAACCGGATCGGGCTGGAGAGCGTTGCACCCTGCAAGGACAATAACTATCAGACCTCAGCCCTGAACTTCTACGGGTCCTCATTTATCACGGATGAGACCGGCGCCTTGGTGGCGGACGGGAGCAGGGACCGCGAGGAGGTCCTGGTCGCCGAGATCGATCTCGATGAAGCCTGTGCGACCCGCATGAGCTGGGGCGTCTTCCGCGACCGCCGACCTGAGTGCTACGGAATCCTGGCGGGAAGTGACAGCGGAAAATCTTATTGAGGTTTGAAAAAGGTGACGGCTCATTTCCCGGTACAGCCGGGGAATGAGCCGTCACCTTTTCTTGACAATGCCCTCCTTCGGGATAAAAAGAATACATTAGATACTTCCGGCAGAGCTGTGTTAATATAGTAATGATCAGTCTTTTTCCTGTCGCGGAATCCGGACAGAATCAGGAGCTGATTTGCCATACAGCCAATGAGGACAGATTATTTCAGCAGGCATCCTGCGCATGGATGCCGAAGGAGGCGGACCATGAGATTAGAAAATGCCACCATTCTCCCGATCTGGGGACAAGTCATACCGGGGAATACAGGAAAAAGCAAGACCGATATCATGCACTGGGATGAAAGCCTTACCATGGAGGATATTTTCTTCAAATACCCGGGCGTCTGGGACAAGAGCTGTGACGAGCTCGGCGACATGAAGGGATGCGATACTCTTGTCTATCGCGAGGAAATCCAGGACGGCTATGCCAGGGAGACTTACGACGACGTCCCCTTCCTGGTGCCCTTCATCGTTGAGGGCGCGGACACGGCGGTCATCGCGTGCCCGGGCGGCGCCTACCTCTCCAAGTCCATGGACAGCGAAGGGGCGGACATTGCCCGCTTCCTCAATGAGGCCGGCATCAGTGTTTTCGTCCTCTGGTACCGCACGTATCCCTATCATTCACCGCTCATGTTCATGGATTGCCAGCGGGCAGTGCGCTATGTGAGATATCATGCCGCCGAGTACGGCATCAATCCCGCGAAGATCTCCACCGTTGGCTTCTCCGCAGGCGGCAACCTTTGCGGCGTGGAAGCCATTGTTTTCGGAAATGCGCCGGCTGAGTACGAGGGTTATACGCCGGATGAGATCGATCAGGTGGACGGAAGCGTCAATGCGGTAGCCATGTGCTATCCCGCCATCGACATGTCCGTGGACAAGGCCCTCGCCTGCATCGCCGGTCGTGAAGTATATGACGATTTGGAAAAGAGACGCGCATTTGCTGAAAAGCTGGATATGCGCAGCCATCTGACGGAGACCTGCCCGCCCATGTTCCTCTGCAATGCCATGGACGATGACGTAGTGCAGCCCCAGTTCCTGGCGGAGCTGGCTGTGAAGGCCCGGGCTTTGAAGGTCAGCTGCGAACTGCATATGTTCGGCTCCGGCGGACACGGCTTCGGCGGCTGCGTTGTGCGGCCCGGCCCCTTCGGCATACCGGATTATTCGGCGGTGGAGCAGTGGAAGGGCCTCTATGTGAACTGGCTGAGGAGACTGTTCGGCTGATCGGAGAGTGAGAAAAAGTCAAACAGACGGCATGATAAATCGGATCATGCCGTCTGTTTGACTTTTCTGTTACGAAAATAGTAGCTGTATCCTGTGAAAGTTATTGCGTGAAATTGACCGGACATTAAGTTTTCCGGGAAACATTACAGAAGCTTTACACTTGTCCTCGCGCTCTTTCAATCACCGGGAAATCATATATAATGGATGAGGACGTGACCAAAAAAGAAAGAACGCATTCGCTTTGCATTTTCGAGGACATAAAAAAGTCGGACAATCCGGTGGAAAAGGAGGTCTTATGGAGCTGATCAAGAAATATCGCAATCACATTTACGCTGCAGTATCTGTCGTCGCCATCATCATGACCATCATCCTTGGTGCGAACTATTTGAAGCACAGAGAGCCTTTGCCGGAGCCGACCGCGACCGTGACGACCAGGCCGGAGAAGGAGAAGGAGGACAAGGTCCTCATTTCCGTCAGCACCGAGACGATTCAGGACGGGCTGGCCAACATGGGCATCCTGATCACCCAGGAGTATTACTTTACCCAGGTGGAAAAGTACACCAAGGAGAAGACGATCCTGAGCTTCATCACGACGTCGTCGGAATTCATGTACAGCTACGACGGCTCGGTCATGGCCGGCGTGGATTTCGCGGGCATCAAGCTCGAGACAAATGAGAACACGCGGACCATAACCGTGGAGATGCCTGATTCCGAGATCCAGGCCGTCACCATCGACAAGGACACCTTTAAGATTTATTCGGAGAAGGATTCCCTATGGAACCCGCTCAAGCTGGAGGACTACAACATCTCGCTGGTCGAGTTCGAGAGCGCAGCCCGGCAGAAGGCCCTGGACAGCGGCATTCTCGCCAGGTCGGATGAGCAGGCAGAGAATATCGTCCGGGAGTTCATTATCAGCCTTCCCAACACGGCGGGCTACACAGTCGAATTCAAGTAAGGGGGAATGGATATGAATTTCAGGAAAATAATGATGGTCGCCCTCCTGATCCTGGTCGCCGCGGTCTCGGTCACGAAGGTGGCTCCCTGGGCGGCGGATCCAGCCAATCACACCCACTCCATAGAGCAGACGGACGACAAGATCCAGTCGGTCATCGCCCTCTCGGGCGGCGCGGCAGCCACCTCGGCCACCTTATCTCTCCTGCCGGGTGACGCCTGCACCCCGCTGGCCGACCAGCTGGCAGAGATGGCCAAGTATTTCCTGCTGATCCTGAGCGCCCTTTACCTGGAGAAGCTCCTCATCTCGCTCTCCGGCTTTATCTCCTTTACGGTCTTGATCCCTATGGCCTGCCTCATTCTGGCGCTCGCGGTCATCACCGGGAGAAGGGCCCTTACGAGCAGCGCCGGAAAGATAGCCCTGATCGCCCTCGTCATCTTCCTCATTGTCCCTGCCAGCGTCCGGCTTTCCGACATGGTCTATCAGACCCAGGCGAACAAGGTAAATGAGACCATAAACGAGTACAACGACCTGGACCTTACGGAGGAGACGGGCGGATTCCTGAACGAGCTGACCAACCTCACCTCCGGCACCATCGACAACGTCACGTCCTTCCTGGACAACCTGCTGGAGTCCCTGGCTGTCATGCTCGTGACGTCCTGCCTGATTCCTGTCCTGGTGTTCGTATTTCTCATCTGGCTGGTCAAGGTCATCTTCTCGGCCAATGTGCTCGTTCTGGACCCGGCCTCGGTGGACGCGATTGCGGCCAGGCTCGGCGTCAGGGAGAAGAAGTGAGCGTCCTGATTTTGGCGGCTGCCTGAACGGCAGCCGCCTTTTTCATATGGTCCTGGCCGGTTGAGAGCTGCCTGTGCGCTGCGGAGGCGATCGAGACAAAATCTGTCCGCTGAGCAGGCGGAGCCAGATGAGAGACAGGCGATTACTTACGCACAAAAACACGGGCCTCAGAGCGAGGCCCGTGCGGGGTTTGTCTTTATTTTCCGTAGCGGAGCGGGTCGGCCACGGTCCTGCGGAAGAAGGCGATCAGGGGGCCCATGAAGAAGGCGGTGATGATCGTGCCGATTCCGGGCATGACGCCGAGCAGGGTGCCGGCCAGGGTGCAGATGAGGTCGGAGGTGACTCGGACAATCCTGAAGTCCCAGCCCTTCCGCTCCGACAATGTCAAGGCGATGGCGTCGTAGGTGGAGACGCCCAGGTCCCCGGTGAAGTAGAGGGCGGAGGCCAGGCACATGATGACTACGGCCATGAGGAGGAAGAGCAGGCGGACCGGGAAGGAAGGACCGGGCAGGAGCTTGTTCCAGAGCCATGCCGAGAAGTCTACGACGTAGCCCAGGAGGAAGAGGTTGATGAAGGTGGCGATGCCGATCTTCTTCCTGTCCAGGAAGAAAAAGTCCACGGCCAGGAGGATCAGGTTGACGACCATGTAGACGGTGCCGAAGCTGATCCGGCTGAACTTGTTCCACACGCCGTGGGCGAAGACCTGGAAGGGGTCCAGCCCCATGGTCGAATACTGGAACATGCCCACGCTGAAGCCTGCGATCAGGACGCCGCAGACGGTCAGGGCGATCCTGCGTTTCATTTCACTGTTCATTGGTCAGATCCTCCGGTCTGGTTCGCACTCAAAAGGGTCAGCCGGGCCTTGCAGACCAATGCTAAGCCTCAAGGCGCGGCGCCTTCCATCATAGTCTCCGGCAGGGGCCCTGTCCAGAGAAATCAGAAGGATTCTGCGCCTTTTGGCGGATCTTCCGACATTTGGACAAGACTTATGTTCAGACCTCAGCGATGCACTCGATCTCGCAAAGGGCGCCCTTGGGAAGGTCTTTGACCGCAAAGCAGCTTCGGGCAGGCTTGGAGATGAAATACTGTGTCCGGGCAGCATGTGGTAAAAAACAGGAAATATGATATTCTTTTTTACAGGAATACTCGTCACCTTGCAGGCTTCGTGCAAGGAGTGTACAATTAAAAAAAGTTTATTCTCAGGGAGGAAGTATATGAGACAGGATGCGCTCAGACAGCTGACCAAGGCTGCCAATCTGATTCGCAGGAAAATGAGGACCTTCGGCAATCTGGAAGGCCTGACCTTTGCCCAGACCCGTGTCCTGTATTTTATCCTGAGGAACAGCGATGAGGTCTATCAGAAGGATATCGAGGAGGAGTACATGCTCCGTCCGTCCACGGCAACGTCCCTTCTCCAGTCCATGGAGCAGTTGGGGCTGATCCGGCGGGTCCAGAGCGCTGAGGACGGCCGGAGAAAACAGATCCTGCCCACTGAGAAGGGAAATTCGCTCAAGGAGGACGTCGAGCTGAAGATCGACCTGCTGGAGCAGTGCCTCGCGAAAGGGCTGACCCAGGAGGAGCTGGACAGCTTTTTCCGAATCACCGACAAGATGATCCGGAATCTCCGGGATGAGACAAGCAGGGAGTGAGGATCGGCCACAGACAGGCCGTACGGGAGGTCAAAATGCAGCTGACTGAGGAATTGACCCGGAATTATACGCTCATTTTGAAGGAAGAACTGATGGCCGCCATGGGCTGTACCGAACCCATCGCCATCGCCTATGCCGCAGCCAAGGCTTACCGCGAGCTGGGGGAGATGCCGGACCGGATCCGGATCACCTGCTCCGGCAATATGATCAAGAACGTGAAGGGTGTGACCGTGCCCAATTCCGGAGGCCAGAAGGGAATCGAGACGGCCGCCGTGCTGGGCGTTCTGGGCGGCAATGCCGACCGGATGCTGGAAGTCATCGCCGATGCGGACGACGACGCCCGGCGCAGGACACGGGAGCTGGTGGCCGGGGGAATCTGCGAGGTGGCCCTGGCGGAAAATGTACCCAACCTCTACATCAAGGCGGAAATGTGGTCCAAAAGCCACAGGGCGGCCGTGACCATAGAGGAGCACCATACGCATATCC
>CACXEL010000408.1 GCA_902766655.1 uncultured Lachnospiraceae bacterium
ACCAGCTCCCCCTTGGGGGTGACAAAGGATCTCTCCGCGTCCAGGCGCATCAGGCAGCGCACCGGCTCGTTCTCCTGGCCGGTCAGCGTGTCAAAACCGTGCTCATAGCGGAGGGCCATGCCCAGTGCCTGTTCCTTCGCGGTGGTGTCCTGGGTCTCGCCGTCGTACAGCTCGGAGAACCGGATCGCGCCGGTGGAGACCTGCCAGGTCTCGTCCGTGCCGATCACCTCACTGCTGCCGTCCGCGTAATCAATGCGGAGCATCGCAAGCAAGGCTGTCCGGTCGCCGTAGTTGTTGGGCTGGGGATCAAAGCCCAGCTTCCCGCAGTACCAGCCGCGGCCCAGTGTAAAGCGCAGCTCGTTGACACCGGGTTCGAGCCCTATGGGATAGGCCTGATATTGGAGGCGCTTATGATAGTTGGTCCAGCCGGGGGCAAAGAAGGTGTCATCCAGCTTATTTCCGTTCAGCTCTGCTTCATAGAGGCCAAGTGCTGTGGCATAAAGGCGGGCGCGCTTCACTTCCTTTTCCACGCAGAAGATTTTGGTAAAGATCGGGCTTGACGCCTCCTCGGCGGGGAGGGGATGGGTGATCCACTCCGCGTAGCCATCAAAGGCGCGGCCGTCCAGAAGCCCGGTCTCAAAATGGCTTTCCGCACGGGCTGTCTCCGTCCCGTCAGATACCTCGAGCTTCCAGACGTATTCGGTGCAGGCCTTGAGCGCCGGTCCGCCATAGACAACAAAGGCGCTCTGCCCGCCGTCCACGAGACTGCTGTCCCAAACGGTATTCTCTCCGGTCATTAAGGCAAGCCGATAATTCTTCTGATAAATGCTCTGCCGGTCGCTCCTCAGCTTCCAGCTGAAAGCGGGGCGCTTCTCGTCCAGCCCCAGGGGAGAGTTTTTCTGTTCTACGGTAAGGTCATATAATGTAAGCATCGAAATCTCCTTTCAAGAATGCCCACAGAGGAAAACCCTGTGGGCAAGTTCAATGTCAGAATGGATTATTTGTTGGCTTCCGCAGCCTTGCGAGCCTCGATCTCGGCCATCATGTCAGTATACTTTGCCTCGATGTCGAAGCGGCTGACGATGATGAGAAGGATGATAAGGATAACAAGCGGCAGGTAGATGGAAAAGCCGTAGATGCCGTAGCGAACGGCGGTGGAGGCTGTAGCGGCTGAGGCGTCATAGTGGACAGCGGCCAGGATCCAGCCAATGATGGAGCCGCCGAGACCGCCGGCGACCTTGGCACCAAAGCTGGTGGCGGAGGCGGACATGCCGATGATCTTGTTGCCGTAGAGGTAATCGTTGTAGTCCATGGCCATGGAGTTCATGGTGCCGCCCAGGCACATCATGGGGATGGTGGCGAAGCTGGGGAGCAGGCCGGCGGTCAGCGTGACGATCAGGTTGGCCGGGAAGACTACGCGGATTGCGGCGCCGATGATACCGATGGCGAAACCGATCTGCAGGGTCTTCTTTACGCCGAACTTTTTGGTCAGAGGACCGACCACACCGAAGCCGACGAAGGTGGGAATGAGGCCGACAGCGCCCATGATACCGATCAGGTTGTCATTTCCAAGGATCCACTTGGCATAGTAGGTTCCCGCGGCACCGGACACAGCGTAGATGATCTGGACAAAGAGGTTGGCGACGAGGACGATGATCCAGTACTTGTTCTTAAAGAGCTTTCCGATGGCGTCGAAGAAGGGCAGGCCGTCGTCCGGCTTCTCCTCCATGGCAGCAGTCTCTTTGCTGTTCTTGTAGAGGATGAAGAGGAAGATCGCGCTCAGCACGCCGACGACCACGGCGAACTTGATATAGGAGGCCTGGTCAGCTACACCGTTGGGGCCGAGGGCGTTGGTGATGGGGACCAGGGCGATGGCGATGATCATGCCGATTACATAACCGATTGCCGCGCGGAAGATACCCATGGTGTTTCGCTCATCGATACTCTTGGTCCGCATGACCATGATGGCGCCATAGGGAATGGCGATGGCCGTGGAGACGATGGCCGAGGCAAAAATGTTGGTGATGAAGAGG
Organism: uncultured Lachnospiraceae bacterium; assembly: GCA_902766655.1. GTDB lineage: Bacteria > Bacillota > Clostridia > Lachnospirales > Lachnospiraceae > Chordicoccus. Next base: position 2,034 of record CACXEL010000408.1, read on the forward strand.
TAAGCCGCCAGGCCAATGCCGGTCAGCCCCTTGGGGACCGTGAACAGCGCGATGATGGCGACCATGGCGGGGATAGCCATACGAAGGAACCAGGGACGGCACTTGCCCTTGGGGCTCTTGCCGTTGTCCATGATCTTGCCCATGATGAGGTCGGTGAAGGCATCGCAGATCTTCGCCGCCAGCAGGATGTTTGCCGCCATGAGAGCGGAGACGCCCACCTTGTCCGTGTAGAAGTAAGTGATGGCGCTGATCAGGCCGCTGATGCCGTTGAGCGCGAACTGTCCGCCTGCGTCTGCCATGTAATCGCCGAAGCGCATGGTCTTCTGAATGCCCATTTTGTCTACGCCAAGAGGTTTCTTTGCCATTGCTGTTTACTCCTTTTTTGAATGCTGTATAGCTTGTTTCTGAGTAAATAATAGCAGGAAACATAAGCAGGATATATTAATAAAGAGATTCAATTTTCAAATTTGTGATATAATAAAAAGCAGGAAAATGCAGATATTTCACATTGGATTCACAATGAAGAGAGGGCAGATCATGGACCAGCTCATTACCATCTGCAGCCGCATGTACACACTGCAGCGGCTCCCCCTGTCCCTGGTGGACGGAAAGGGTCGATACCTGCATTCCTGGCCCGAGACTTACCAGCACAGTATTCGTCCGGAAATGAGCGCTCTGGTCATTCAGGACTTTATTCTGCAGGGGCGGGATCCGCTGCACCCGCTCATCAGCCTTATTAACAAAGGCTTTTTCTTCGGGGTCCTTCAAATCCATCCCGACCTGTATCTGATCATAGGCCTCGTCAGTCCCTACCGCCACAGCCGCCAGGAGCTGATGGAAATGTGCGTCGAGACAGTTTTCCCCGAGCAGATGCAGCGCTTCTGTGATGACGCCATGCAGGCACCGGTCCTGACGCTCCAGCAAATGCGCGCCTATGTCGCCGTGCTGACCCAGCTCTTCTCCGGCGAAAATATCCCCGAGGACAACATACTCTTCGATGACATCGAAAGCCGGGAAAACACCAGCGAAAAGAACTTCTCGACCATGCAGTTCCGCCAGCGCGAGGACCTGGGAGAACACACCAAGCTGGGCTATGAAAACGCCTTCCGGCAGGCCATCCGCATAGGCCGCTCCGACCTGCTCATGAAAGCCCTCGCCAGTTCTGCAGGAGGCAGCGTAGGCGTTATGTCCCTCAACGAACTCCGCCAACGCAAATTCATGTTCATAAGCCTCGCGACCCTTGTCAGCCGGGCTGCCATGGAAGGCGGCCTCCCCGAAGAAACCGCCTATCTGCTCAGCGACCTCTACTGCCAGAAAATGGACATGCTCCAGAGCCAGTCCGACTTCGACCGCCTCTCCATAGGCATGGCCATGGACTTCTGCGACAAAGTAGCCAAAAACAAACTCTCCGAGCACGTCTCTCCCATCATCCGCAAGGCCCTGAACTACATCTCTGTCCACCTCCATGAGCCCATCAGCGTCGAAGACCTCGCCGCCCACTGTGGCCTCTGCCGCCGCAGCCTCTCCATCCGCTTCAAAAAAGAAATGGGTCTCGGCATCGTCGACTACATCCAACAGGAAAAAATCACCGAAGCCCGCTTCCTCCTCGACCACACCAACCTGAGCCTCCCCCAGATCTCCGCCCACCTGAACTACTCCTCGCAGAGCTACTTCACGGTCCAATTCAAAAAAATCATCGGCGAAACCCCCGAACGCTACCGAAACCGTCCGAAGAACAACTGACACCTGAAATCATCAGGCCGGTATGATGTAACGCCTCCGTATGAGACAATAGTTGTTCCGCGGAAGATGTCGGTTATTCCGCGGAGGTATGATGTGACGCCTGCGTATGAGAAAACTGAGAAGTCACATCATGCGACATCACAGAATCCCATTTTTTCTCAGGGCAGGAGGGAGACCGCAGAAAGTCCCTGATTTCGGAACCTGAATTGTTTGACATTTTACACTATGCAGCATTAGCGGAATAAAAAAGATGAGAAAAGTATCTGAAAAAGACTACCACATGTTCATTACATGGGCCAAGGCCAATACTGCCAACACCGTTTACCCATCTTCTATAGCAGAAGGAATTCAATCAGGAGATATTTACGTAAATGATGATGCTGATGTGGAAACAGTGCTCTTTTGGCACCATTGCGGCTTCGGCTACATTTCGGGAAAGCCTTCATATGATTTTTTGAATGATATCTACTCCGTCATGACATCTGATCACAACCGAAAGAGATTGGTTCTCATAACATCTGATGAAGAAGTGGCAGACTACTTCCGTGATAAAGAAGTCCTTCTGGACTCCAGGGCAGAATACTCATACCTTTCTGATAGAAATATCAGTGCAACAGACATAACTGGCTTCCGCATAGAACAGATAGATGAGGAAAACCTCTCAAGGATCGAAGGCAGAATCATACCGTCGTTCTCATGGAAAACACCTGATCAGTTTCTGAAACACGGCTTTGGCTACATAGCGCTTGATCAGGAAAGGGTATGTGCCATTGCATTTTCAGCAGCTGTCAGCTCAGACGAAATAGACATCGGTGTCGAAACGCATGAGGACTATCGCAGAAAGGGGCTCGCCGCAATACTGGCAGGCAGAATGTGTGAGCGTATTCTTAAAATCGGAAAAAAACCGGTCTGGGCACATTCAATTTCCAACACAGGATCTATGAATACTGCTTTGAAATGTGGGTTTGTCAAGCATAAAGTAAATACTGTGATTCGTAGAAGAAATTCTGATTAAGGAAGACGGAAGGCTACGACCGTCGCGGTGCGAGGAGCCTGGCAGCCGCCGTGAAGTCGGGTGGGCAGGTGTCTACTCCATAAGATGCGCCAATCGCACGGAAGGCTACGACCATCGCAGTGCGCGGAGTGGGGCAGCCGCCGACAAGCCGGATGGTCAGGTGACTCCTCCAGAGGGGCTCTCGATTGTACGGAATGCTAGACGAACGCAGTGCGCGGAGTGGGGCAGCCGCCGTCAAGTCGGGTGGGCAGATGTCTCCTCTCTGAGGGCGTCCGAGGACGGCCGGTACTTGAAGGCTGGCCCGCAGGGCCAGGCTTCTTAAGTGGGCCAGGGGCCGGTTCCGCAGGAACCGCCCCACGCCCCACGGGTACCGCTGCCAGTCCGAGCGAGCGGGAGCGTCCCGAAGAGAGGAGACATCTGCCCGCCCGGCTGAGGCGGCTGTCCCACCCCCCGCTCGCTCGTCGCCTGCCAGTCCGAGCGAGCGGGAGCGTCCCGAAGAGAGGAGACATC
>CACXEL010000409.1 GCA_902766655.1 uncultured Lachnospiraceae bacterium
ATGGCCGCAGCCATCCGCCCGGACACCAGCGGATCCTCAGAATAGTATTCGTAATTTCTGCCGCAGAGCGGGTCCCGGTGGATGTTCATGCCCGGCGCCAGCCAAAGGTCCACGCCGAACTCCTTCATCTCCCGCCCGATCAGCGCGCCGACCTCGGTCAGGAGTTCAACATCAAAGGTCTGGGCCAGCAGAAGGCCAATGGGAACAGCGGAGGCGAACTGCCATCGGGAAATGGCTCCCTCATGGGGGAATTCCGTCCCGAAGATCCGGTTCTCCAGCCCCTCGTAGGCTGTCATACGGTAGACCTGGCCGGTCTCGGGATTTATCTCCACGTGCTTCGTGAGCCTGAGCCCGGCAGGTCCGTCCGCCAGGATCAGATTACGCACGCCCCTGTCCCTCAAAATGGGCGTGGTCTCGCCCGCTGCCCCGGGAACCGTCACGGCGGCGCTCCCGATAAAGGCTGCACTGCCCTCCCCCGGCCGGCCGCAGCAGAGCGCAGCCTTCTCCTCCCGCGAAAGCATCTTCAGAATTTCGAGTGCGCGGGGATCCGTGGCCGGCTCTTCCCATCCGGTCACCGGGAAACGCACCTGCCCGTCCATGGGCAGGCGGGGAAGTCCCACGGCCTCAGTCTCCATCGCCCTCTCCCATGCTTCGCAGGCCCCGTCCGTCGGCTGAAGCTCCGCCAGTGCGTCCAGCAGAGGACAGATATTGGCATACTTTTCGGAGAATACAGTCTCCCCAAGGGTCAGCACACCGCATACCTCGGTGTTCCCGGCATCTGTCCCCAGGAGCAGGTAATAATTTCCCCGGTCCAGGAACCAGGCGGACCGGCCGGTGTGATAGGAAGCGAGCTGATTCAGGTCCGCCGTGAGTGTGAATATCTCGCTGTCCCCCGGGCTGAGGAGACCGGTCTTTCGGAAGGCAATGAGGCGTTTCCTCTCCTTTTTCCGGAGTCCCCCGGGACAGGCGCCGTAAAGCTGTACCACCTGCCTGCCGGACCGCGCGCCGGAGTTAGTGACCGTGACAGATATCGAAACGCACCCTTCCCTGACGGAGACTTCGCCTGTCTTCACGTCGAATTCCGTGCAGGTGAGCCCATAGCCGAAGGGGTAGCGGACGGGCACCCCGAAGCTGTCGAAATACCGGTATCCCACATAAATGCCTTCCGTGTACTTCTCCTCAATGAGATTGCCTCCGTTGTGGCTGAAGGCAGCCGAGGCCGGATAATCCTCGTAGCGGCGGGCCCAGGTGTCCGTCAGGTGCCCCTGGAAGGGCACGTCTCCGCTGATCACGTCCGCGAAGGCATTCCCGCCCTCCATGCCGCCCTGGGAAATGAGGACCAGCGCCGCCACCGGCAGCTCGTCCATGAACCCCAGGTCCATGACGCCGCCGGTATTCAGCACCACGACCACCTTCCTGAAAAGGCCGCAGAGGGTGCGGAGCTGCTCCGTCTCGCTGTCCGAAAGGTAGTAGTCTCCTTTTACCGCATACCGGTCTGCGCCCTCCCCGCTGACACGGCTCACGACGAAAATGGCGGTCTCCGCCCGCTCCGCATCCGCCGGGTCGATCGGTGCGCCCTCGGGCGGCACGATAGGATTCCTGGCGTGGGCCATATAAAGGGTCATGAAGTCGCCCGGCTTCACCGAAGCCAGCTCGTAAATCATTTTCTTCCAGGAATCGTAGGCCTCCGCATACCGCCGGTCATAGTCGTCAAGCCAGGCCGTGTTAACGATCTCGAAGCCTGCCCGCGCGAGACCTTCGCAAAGACTCACGTTATAGCGGTTGTTGACGGCGCCGGAGCCTGTGCCGCCCTTGATGGTGTGGCGGGCGCCGAAGCCGTAAAGGGCGATCGGGCTGCCTTTCCTGAGGGGGAGGGTGCCGTCATTTTCCAGAAGGACCATGCCCTCGGCGGCCGCCCGGCGGGCGATGGCGGCGTGGGCTGCTTCTCTGGGCCCGGGCACACAGCTGGCGCTGCCGGGCAGTGCGGACGTATCGATTCTGCTCATGGTATTCTCCTTCCGGGACATGATGGCCTGCATGGCTGTTGATAAAAAAAGCCGCGTCCGGCTTCATGCGGACGCGGCTGCCTGTTTCCACTATAACAGATAATGACCTGCCCTTCAATCTGACTCACAGAAGGAACTGGCCGATACAGAAGGCAAAATAAATGCAGAGAAGGGTGATGCCCTGCCACTTCTCGAGCTTCCCGCGGATAATGGCCGG
>CACXEL010000410.1 GCA_902766655.1 uncultured Lachnospiraceae bacterium
CCAGCATCTCCGCGATCTCATTCACATTCAAGTCGGTCGACCGCAAAAGGTCGGCCGCTTTTTTCATGCAGATCCGCATGCTGTAGTCGTGGATGCTGAGCCCGGAGTGATTTTTCACCACCTTATACAGGTAATCCCCTGAAAAATGAAACCTCGCCTCGAGGTCCGCCCGCGTGCATTTGCCCGGCAGGTCTTCCATGTACCGGCGGATGTCCAGAAAGAGCCGGGTCTCCTCCTCGGTGCCGGGCGGGACCGGCGTGTTGCCGTAGAGGGACCTGTCGAAGAGGGTCATGAGGATCTTGTGGATGAGGAGGGAGACCTCCAGGGAGGCGGAGGCGGGCGGGGCCGTCAGGAGCTCGGCCATTTTCTCGAAGAGACTGTGGACCTCTGTCTCCTGCCAGATGAAGTCCTTCCGGGGAATGAAATCCAGGTAGGGGGCCGGGGAAGAGAAGAAGCCGGCGCAGCGCCGGTAGGCCTCCGTGTCCTCCTCTGCGAAGTAGTGGGAAATGCCCAGGAGGGAGTCCACGTAATCCCTGCTGAGCTTCAGAAAGAGCAGCCGGGCGTTGGTGTCCTCATTGTACTCCTCGGAGTGGGGGATCTCCGGCGAGACGATGCAGCATCCGCCCCGGGGGTAGTAGTGGCGCAGGCAGTCGATGTTCTGGTAGATTTCCCCCTCGACGACGAGCATGAATTCGTAGTCCTCGTGGGTGTGCAGGCCGCCGCTTGCCTGATAATCCTTCCGGAGGACGATTTCATCCAGCGGGAGGGTGGCATAGTAGGCGCCGGTCGTGTTGGTCAGGAAGATGGAGATGGCGGAGCTGTCTTCATTTCTCACACCCAGGTGGAGGAGCTCGAAGGGGCCGTTCAGGCGGTACCGGTTGGGGAGCAGCTCCGGGGCGAGGGGGTCAAAGGGCTGTACATTCTTTTCGGTCAGCATCATCGGCGGCTCCTTTATATTGAATATGATATAAACAGGTGGGATATTATATTGAAGCAGACATTTTATGTCATAAATATATCATGTAAAATGAATACCATCAAGCAATTGACCACTCAATGATCTGACCGCCCGCCGCGAACGGGCGGCAGGAAAATGAAGACAAGGAGGACCGGTATGCAGAAGAGAACATTTCATCATGGCTGGACGGTAGAGACCGGAGACGGAGGGGCTCTCAGCGCCCTCCTGGGTGGCGGCGCCGTGCCGAAGCCCGTCACGCTTCCCCACGACCACCTGGTCGAGATCCCCAGGAATCCCAAAGAACCCAATGGGCCCGGGAACGGCTACTTCCATGAGGAGGACATCGTCTACAAGGCGTCGCTGGAGCTTCCGGCCGAGGCGGAGGGGAGACGCGTCTTTATCGAGTTTGAGGGCATTTACCAGAACGCCTTCGTGTACGTCAACGACGCCTTCGCCGGCAAATGCGCCTACGGCTACAGCAACTTCTATCTCGACATCACCCGCTTCGTCAAGGCCGGTCAGCCGAACGAGATCAAGGTCATCGTGAAGAACGGCGTTCCCAGCGGCAGGTGGTACACGGGCGGCGGCATTTACCGCGACGTGAACGTCATGATTGCGGACCCGGTCCACATCGCGCCCGATGGCGTCTTCGTCCGCATGGCGGACATCACGCGGGACCTGGCAGCGGTGGATGTCGACGTGGAGCTGGCAAATGACACCATGCAGATGAAGTCCATTCGCCTCAGGGCCTCCCTGATCGACGCCGAGGGAACGGCTGTCGCCGAAGGCATCATGCCCATCACCATGAATGAAGGTGAGAAGAACACCTACAGGGTCCACCTCTTCGTGTCCGATCCCAGCCTCTGGGACGAGGACTCCCCCTACCTCTACCAGTATAAAGTGGAAGTCCTGGCCGGCGAGGACGTGCTGGACACCGAGTGCGGCACCTTCGGCATCCGCACCCTTCAGCTCGATCCGATCCACGGCCTGCGCGTGAACGGGAAGACAGTCAAGCTCCGCGGCGGCTGCATCCACCATGACAACGGTGTGATCGGCACCAAGGAGTTCCCCTTCTCCGCCGAATACCGCGTGAAGAAACTCAAGGAGGCCGGCTTCAACGCCATCCGCAGCTCCCACTATCCCATGAGCCGCCACCTCCTCCGCGCCTGCGACAAGTACGGCATGTACGTCATGGACGAGTTCGCGGACGTTTGGACCTCCTCCAAGGTGTCCTACGACTACAGCATGCACCTGACGGAGTGGTGGGCGCACGATATCGAGAACCTGGTCCGCAAGGACAGGAACCACCCCTGCGTGATCATGTACTCCATCGGAAATGAAATCCCTGAGACCGGCAACCCCATCGACGCCGCCTGGGGCAAGAAGTTCGCCGACAGGATCAAGGCCCTGGATCCCACCAGGTACACCACCAACTCCCTGAACCTGCTCCTGGCCGGCATGAGCACGCTGATGAAGATGGCGCCGGCCGGCGGGGAGGGCCAAAGCGGGGAAATCAACTCCCTCATGTCCTCCATGGGCGATGTGATGGCCCAGCTCATGCAGAGCCCCATGCTGGCGAAGCTCACGGAGGAAGCGGCGAGCCAGGTGGACATCGTGGGCTACAACTACTCCCTGGGCAGGTACGAGCCGGAGGGGACGGAGTATCCCAACCGCATCCTGGTCGGTTCCGAGACCAACCCGCCCGACCTTGACAAGAACTGGGATGCCGTCATGCGGCTGCCCTACGTCATCGGCGACTTCGACTGGACCGCCTGGGACTACCTGGGCGAGACCGGCATCGGCGCCACCGGCTACGGCGAGGCCGTCGGCCCCATGGGCATGATGTATGCCGCCTACCCCTTCAAGGCCGCCTACTGCGGCGACATCAACCTGACCGGTGACCGCAGGCCTGCCTCCTACTGGAGGGAGATCATCTGGGGCCTGAGGACGGCGCCCTACATCGCTGTCCAGCCGGCGGAGCATTACGGGGAGAAGAAGCTCCAGTCCCAGTGGGTATTCTCCGACGCCCTGCGCAGCTGGAATTTTGCCGGATGCGAGGGCAAGGGTGTTGTCGTCGAGGTCTACGCCGACGCGGACGAGGTGGAGCTCCTGATCAACGGAAAGTCCGTCGGCCGCAAGGCGCCGGGCGAGACCAAGAAGGCCCTGACTGTATTTGACACCATCTATGAGGCCGGTGTCGTGGAAGCTGTCGCCTACAAAAATGGCGCGGAAATCGGCCGTGATCGGATCGTCACCGCCGCCGAAGGCGTGAAGCTGGCCGCCGCCGTGAGCAGCCGCGCAGCCGCCCTCCCGGCAGACGGATCCGACGTCGCCTACGTCGACGTCTGCGTCCTCGATGCCGCCGGCAACCTCAACCCGGCGGACGCTGTGCAGGTGTCCGTGGAAGTGGAAGGCCCCGGCGTCCTGGCCGGCTACGGCAGCGCCTCCCCCTGCAATGAGGAGAACTATTTCGACACCTGCGCTTCGACCTACGAAGGCCGGATCCGCGCCGCCGTCCGCGCCACGGGCGAAGGCACCATCAAGGTCACCTTCAAGGCCGAAGACATGGAGACGAGTGTGGAGATAAAGGCAGAGTAATAGGGACCTCTGGGACCGAGGGACGGACCTTTTTCCCAATTTGGGAAAAAGGTCCGTCCCTCGGTCTCATTTTGGGAAAAAGGTCCGTCCCTCGGTCCCACGTCCCTCCTCAGTCTCACCTCTCAGACATCATGATCTTCAGGCTCTCGAGAACACTGAGCATATGGTACTTGATCAGGAACACGGCACTTCCGTACTCCGGCCAGGTCCGCTTGATGTAGGAGAGGACCGGGAAGACGTAGGTCTCCGTCTCATCTATGTAGCTGGCGACCTTCTCGTCGCTGAAGGCCCCCACCATGGTCGACACGTTGTTACAGCGGTCAATCACCTTGGCCATCGCCGCCAGCTTGTTCACTTTGAGGGCGGCGTAGTAGCGGGCTTCATTTTCCGGCGTTGGAAGGGATGGATCGAACCGCTTGGTGAGGAGGGAGACGGCGTCCTGCACCTCCTTGGTGAAGGGGAGGTCCTCCGGCGCGACGCCGCAGTCCTCACAGACGTCATGAAGCAAAATGACAGCCAGAAGGCTGTCGTCGGTGAGCCCCATGGACTGCGCATGGCAGGCCATCATGAGGGGGTGGTTGATATAGGGAATCTTGACGGTGGAGAACTTGTGCCCTTTCCGGAACTGGCCGTTGTGCTGCTCGCGGATGTAGTAAAGGGCGTGGTAGGTCTGGCGCAGACCACGGATCTCCGCGATGGTCTTGAGCCTGGTGAACATGTGTCCGTCGGAGAAGAGCTGCTCGCGGATCTCCCACTCGTAAACGCCGCGGTCCTCTCCGATGAGGGCGGACGGCTTGATCCGCAGGGCGGCCGCGATCCGGCCGATGTTGTCAAAGTCAGGCAGGTTCCAGCCGTTCTCCCACCGGCTCACTGCCTGCGGGCTCAGCGAGAGCTTCTCCGCAAGCGCCTCTTGTGTCATGCCTAATTCTTTTCTGCGTTCTGCGATGGTTTTTCCGATGTTCATGGCCGCTCCTTTCCTGTTTGTTGTTTTGGGTTGTAAATGGACTATATCATAAGTAGAAAAGCCGGCAAAGTAAGTAATGCTTAACCCGAGGTCAAGTTTTGCTTGGATTTGAGAAGTCGTCTTTTTGAAAGTCAGGGACGGTCCTTTTTTCTCAAAATTCGAGAATTTTGAGAAAAAAGGACCGTCCCTGACTTTCAAAAAGGCTGCCCCTCTTCTCAAAATTTCCGATCACTCCCCCGTGGGAATATCCTCGTTAAGGCTCTTGTTCCGATAGTTCAGATTCGTCCTGATGGAATACCCCTGCTGCTCCCAAAATGCGTTGGCTGGCCCATTGTCCTTGAACACCAGCCCAAATATCTTCTGGATCCCCTCTCTCTTCAGGGCATCCTCCGCGAGGGCCACCAGGTGCCCGGCAATTCCCATCCGCCGGTAATCCGGATGCACGCACAGGTGATGGACGATGGCCCGCCGTCCGTCGTGGCCGGTCAGGATCACGCCGATGATCCTGCCGTCCTTCACCGCCGCGAAGCAGGTGTTGGGGTTTCGTTTTAAGTATCTCTCTATGCCTTCCCGGCTGTCATCCACCGGGTTCAAGGCCCTGCGGCTTTGCTCTGTGCTGGTCCAGAGCTCATAAATCGCATCATAATCGTCGATTGTGACCTGTTTGATCGAATACTCCGCGGGCATCGTCAGCTGCAGATCCTGCTCAACCGCCATATCTTTCGCCGGTGCGGAATTCTCCTCCCGCTGTCTCGACTGCATCGCCTGCCAATCTTCCTTCGTCATCAGGCTTACATGCCCGGTCCGCTTCTCGTGCATCAGCGGCACGTCCACGTCCTCCGACCGCCACTGGTACTTGAAGCCGCACTTCTCCTGGACCCGCTTTGACTTGGTGTTGCCCTCGTAGTAGCCGATCCAGACTTTTTGCATGCCGCAGTCCTCGAAGGCGTGGCGGAGCATTTCCTTCACGGCCTCCGGCATGAGGCCCTGACCCCAGAAGGGTTTCCCGATCCAGTAGCCCATCTCGCACTCGTCGTCCCGGTCGGTCATGTCGGTATGGCCGTTCAGCTTGAGCTCTATGGCGCCGATGGCTTCATTTTCCTCCTTCAGGCAGATGGCGTAAGCCTCCTTGCCGCTAAAAACATTCCTGATCACGTCCCGGCTCTCTTCCACATTCTTGTGCGGGGGCCATCCGGCGATCGGGCCGACGTCCGGGTCTTTGGCATATTTGTATAAGCTTTCCGCGTCGCTATCCTCCCAGCGGCGCAGGATCAGGCGCTCGGTCTTCAGCATAATCTCCTCCTTTTTGGTTTTGAGAGGGAGGGACGGTCCTTTTTTCTCAAAATTGGCGAATTTTGAGAAAAAAGGACCGTCCCTCCCTCTCAAATCGCTCCCTCTATTTCAATGACATCACATAAATCTGGCAGGGGTTCTCATTTCCCCACAGCTCCCTGATCACCTCAAATTCCTTGAAACCGCAGGCCAGATAGAACCGGTTGGTGATGTCGTATTCTTCGTAAACACCCATCTGCACCGTCTTCACCTGCATGAAGGAATACCCCGCTTCCACGGCGATCTTTTTCGCCGCCTCGAAAAGGGCCCTTCCGAGGCCCCGGCGGTGGTACTCCTTGCGGACGCCCATCACCGCGAGCTCGACGGTATCTTTTCCGGTCTCCTTCAGGCACAGGAAGCCGGCATATTCATCCTCCGCCTTCGCGGCCAGGAAAATGAACCCCGCGCTCTCCTCGATATACTTCTCCCTGCTCTCATCGACCTCGAACCAGTCTCTGAGGGCTTCGAGAATCTTTCTGGCTATGGCTTGTTTGCTGCCCGGATCCCTGATTTCTTCTATCTTCATCCTTTGTCTCTCCGTGGGAAAAGGGACGGACCTTTTTCCCAGGCCTGGGAAAAAGGTCCGTCCCTTTTCCCATCCCTCTCTCTCTCAAAACTAAACCGTCGCATCCGGGTAATCAAAAAACTCACCCTTAAAGAAGTTCTCATTCCCCAGCGGCTTTGCCGTCAAACGGAAAATAACACATCCGTCCGGGCACACCACCGTCTTGGAGTACCTGCCGTCGCCGCCGACATTTTCCAGATCTCCGCCGCTCCGGACGGCCTCCATCAGGGGATACAGCATCATCATGGTCTTCGAGCAGATTCCGTATCCGTCCTGATTGACCGGGCATCCGTAGGTGCATGTGTACTTGTCACCGATCTCCTCCCCGTTGCGGCAGTACCGCTCGGTGTGGTCGCTGTGAAGAAAACCGGTGACCTCGACGCTGAATTCGTACTCTTCGTCGTACCACTTTTTCATTGTCATCCTCCTTGGGCCTGAGTTCGGATAATGGTCCTTCTTGAGAGGGCCGGTCCTTTTTTCAAAAATCGGATATTTAAGAGAAAAAGGCCCGTCCCTCTCAAAAAAGATCGTCTTTCGCCACAAAAAGGCATCCCTCGACTCTCAAAACAATCCGCCTTTTCCTCATTGTAACGCACCCGGGTATTCTTTTGAAGTTTTTTCTGAAACGGCAAAAATGCCCTCCACTCCCCCTCCCATGATGTATACTATAGACAGAGCAATCTGTCCGTTTGCGAATGGAGAGTATAGTATGCCCGAATATTCAGAAAAAATCAAATTGGAACCGAACGGGTCCTACACCTGGATGTGTGCCATCGACCCCGCCTTCTACCGGGGCAGCATAAAGCCCGGCCTCTATGCCTGCCTGGGCATAACTGTGTTCATCCTGGTCTTCGGAGGAATACTCTCCTACAAGTACAATGACCGGGAGATTTTTCTGATCGTCGCCGGCTGCGCTGGTGTATTTCTCCTGATCACAGCTTTCTTCTTCGGCCTGGCCTTCAAGGCCGAGCATCCCCGAGAGACCTATGTGATGTCAGACATATACATTAGAAGCGGCTACGGCAGGTCTGCCGTTTTCTTCCACTATGACAAGGCGAGGATGGTCGTCATTACCGGCAAATACATAGAGCTGCAGGGCAAAACCACGAAAATGCGCGTGTATACGCCGGAAGAAGACTTCCCCTTCATCTCCAACTATATCCTGAACCGCCTTCCCGGCGACTGCGAACGCCGATATGAGTGGTCGCGATAGGTATAGGGATGGGGGCGGGAATCAAGGACGGTCCTTTTTCCATTTTTGGGAAAAAGGACCCTCCCTGATTCCCAATCTCCGAATGCTATAGGATTATTGTACATGCAGCTCCAACGCACAGGCAGGTGTTCACGATGAAAGACTTCCAGGTCATTTTCTTAAGCGGCTCCGACCCGACCCCTTACGTGCCGGACATGTTCCTGCTCTTCTACGTCCTCAGAAAGACCGTCCGCCTCACCTCCTCCGGCAAGAACCACCTCCTCGAGCCCGGGGACGTGATGATTCTGAACGACGGTGAGCGAGTCCTCCTCTCCTCCGACCCGGACTCCCTGACCGCCGTCATCGGCATCCGCGCCGGCCTGGTCCGCGGGCTTGCACGGTCCGAGGATCTCTTCTTCCCGGACAGCGCCCTCTCCGAAACGGGAACCAAATACGAAAAATTCTGCCAGGTCGTCCAGGACCTCCTGGGCGAATACGCCTCCGGCGACAACACCCTCGACTGCCGCAAGCTCAGCTGCCTCTACAGGATCCTCGACAGCATGCTTCGCTACTTCGCCGTCTACAGAGCAAGTGCGGATACCGGCAGCGATGCCTTCCGCGCCGAGACCGCCTATATCCGCTCCCACTATATGGAGAATCTCTCCCTCGAGGAGATGGCCAGGCGCGCCTACATGACCCCCTCCGCCTATTCCCGGAAGTTCAAAAGCCTCTACGGCATGACATTTTCCTCCTTCCTCTCCGGCCTCCGCCTCCAGCACGCCCTCGACATGCTGATCGGCACCGACCTCCCGGTCACGGAGGTAGCCCTTCAGAGCGGATACAACTCCGTCTCACATTTCAACAAAATATTCCGTGAGACCTACGGATTGTCTCCCCGGGCCTACAAGGAGGAACGCAGAAACACCGCTGCCGCGACTGAAATTCCCCGGGATGTGACGGAGACCCTGCAGCAGTTCCGGGTCAAGACCCGCATGACTGTGGTAAAAAGACAGAAATCCCGTCTGGTCGATGCCGAACTGGATACCTCGGGCGGCACCCGCCTCCACAATCCCTGGGGCAACCTCATCTCCCTGGGCTTTGCCTCCCACCTGCTCTCCGGCCAGTACCAGAATCAGATCGCCTACCTGAAGAAAACCCTGCATTTCACATACGGCGCCATCAACGGCCTCTTCTCGCCCGAAATGCGCCTCCTCTCCGAAGACGATCCGGGCAGCCTCAGCTTTACACGGCTGGACCAGGTGCTGGATTTTCTGGTGGAAAATGCGATCCGCCCCCTGATCATCTACGACGACAGAACGCTGAGCGCATACAGAGAGCATGCCGGGAGCGATCTGCTCACCATCAGCGGCATCTCCTCTCTGACCCAATTCAAAAATGTCACGGAAGCGATCATGGACCACCTCTTCTATCGCTACGGCGCCCGCGAAGTCTCCACCTGGAAGTTCAGCCTCTGGTATTTCACCTTCAAGCACTCCGTCTTTTCCCTGACCGACCCCTTCGACGCGGTCTGGGACACCTTCTATGCGTGTATCCGCACCCGCTCGGCCGCCACGGAAGTCGGCGGGCTCGGCTGCGGCCCCTCCGATTACGAGAACACCGACGACCTGCTGGCCTTTTACACCACCTGGGCAGGCGCGCGCCATGCGCCTGATTTCCTGACGTTGTATGAATTTCCCTATAAGACGCTTCGCAGGGAGGATGGCATGGGAACCGTCCGCGTCCGGATCGACAACTTCCTGGAGGACGATCTCCTGAAAATGAAAGCCGTCCTCCACGACGCCGGCTTCCCCCGCCTCCCGATCATCATCACCGAGTGGAACCTGAGCATTGTCCAGACCAGCGCCTTCAACGATATGGCCGGAAAAGCCGCCATCATGGCCCAACAGATGGCTTCTTCCATCGGCAGCGCGGATGAGATCTGTTACTGGTATGCCAGTGATCTTGTCTCGGAGAACGTAAAAGCGGACACCCCTCTGCACGGCGGCTGCGGCCTCCTGACAGCCGACGGGATCTGCAAGCCCGCCTACTATGTTCTCCGCTTCCTCCACGACCTCTTCCCGGTCGTTGTGGATCGGGGAAGAAATTATATCGTCACAAAGGACGGACAAGGCAGCTTCGCCATCCTCCTTTACAACCACAAGCCCTTAAGCCTGCGCTACTATAATATGGAAGAGGCGAAAATAACCCCCGCCGATGAGGACAATATCTTTATCGACCATGATGCCCTGGAAATCACGCTCACGCTCCGCCAGGTGGAGAACCGCACCTACCGGATCCGCAGGCAGCTGATCGGCCCCGCCCACGGCAGCGTCCTGGATGAATGGCTGCATCTGGGCAGCGAGGCCCACCCGCCTTACGAAGACCTGCAGTACCTGCGGCACCGCTGCATTCCGCTCCGCACGAATGACACTACGCATGTGCAGGACAACACCCTCACCATCTACGAGACGCTGGCTGAACACGAAGTAATGCTGCTAAAACTTGTATGATACAATTACACTTCCCTATTATAAAAGGCCGGCAGCTCGCCATGTAACGCTGCTCGAACTTGTGTGAAAAAATGACACTCCCCTGTTAGAATAAAGGTCGTCTGCGCACGAAGTAATACTGCTCCGTCTTTTGTGTGGCAGACGTTCTCATTCATTTCAACCGAATAATTCTGCAGGCTGACCCACATATCACAAGAGCAGCGACATATAAAGACAAGAAACCGCATGTTTCTTGTCTTTTTTTGTTCTCATTTTCCAATTATGGCAAAAAACCAGTCAAAAGCAGTCGATTAAGCGAAAGTTCCAGGGACAATTATCAGGTACACTTGAACCATAAAAGAAATGAACCCCACCACCTTACAAGGAGGAACAACAATGGACATGCTCAGAAATCCCATCATCCCCGGCTACTATCCCGACCCTTCCATCATCCGCGTGGAGGACGACTTCTACATGGTCAACTCCAGCTTCGAGATGGTTCCCGGTATCCCGATTTTCCACAGCCGTGACCTGGTCCACTGGGAGCAGATCGCAAACGCCATGACCGTGGAGAACGGCTTCTACATGGAGCGCAACTGCGGCGTCGGCGGCGTCATGGCCCCCACCATCCGCTATTTTGACGGGACCTACTACATCATCAACGCCAACTTCGCGGACAAGGGCAACTTCATCGTCACCGCCTCCGACCCCCGCGGCCCCTGGTCCAATCCCCACTATCTGGACGACGTCCCCGGGATCGACGCCTCCTTCTTCTTCGACAATGACGGCAGGTGCTACATCATGGGCACCGGCAACGTCTGGGACAACGGAGCCGGCGTCATGGAGCGCGGCATCTGGGTCGCTGAGTATGACATTCAGAACTTCCGCTGCATCGGCGAGCCTTTCACCATCTTCAACAGCGCCATGCGCGGTGGAGCCGCACCGGAAGCACCGCACCTCTACCACATCGGCGACTGGTATTACCTCATGATCGCCGAGGGCGGCACGGAGCATTATCACGCGGTCATGGTCGCGAGGAGCCGCGAGCTGTTCTCATTTTTCGAGGGAAATCCGGCCAACCCCGTCATGACCCACCGCCACATGGGCTTTAAGGCTCCCATCATCAACGTCGGCCACGCCGACCTGGTGGAGCTGAAGGACGGCAGCTGGTACGCGGTGATGCTGGGCTCCAGGCTCATCGACGGCAAGTGCAAGAACCTCGGCCGCGAGACTTTCATCTGCCCCGTTGTCTGGGAGAGGGACTGGCCGCTCTTCAGCCCGGAGACAGGCAAGATCGAGTGGACCTATCCGGCGCCGGCTTCCCTGGAGCAGACGACTTATCCCAAAGAGCCGCAGCTCGACGACTTCGACAGCGAGGACCTGCCCCTGCACCTGGTCTTCTGGGGCATGCCGGAAAAGCACTTCTGGAAGGTGGAAGACTCCTGCCTCAAGCTCCGCTGCATCCCCCAGCGCCTGGATGACGATCTCGCCCCCATGCAGATGGACGGCATCCGCCGCCCCGGCCGCATCACTTCCTTCGTAGGCCGCCGGCAGAGGGAGATGGACAGCACCCTGACCGCCGCCATGCATTTCTACCCGGAAGCCGAAGAGAGTGCCGGCATCGCGCTTGTGCAGGCCATGAACCACCAGCTCCATTTCGAGCGCGCCTGTGAAAATGGAAAACAGGTCCTGCGGGTCGTCCTCATCACAGCAGACTACGCACAGCCCCCGTATTTCCCGGGATTCACCAGCGTCACCAACAGGGAAGTGCTCGCCTCCGTGCCCTGTGACAGTAAGGACCTGGTCCTCTCCGTGGAAATGAAGCACGAGGATTTCATTTTCCGCTGCGGAGCGGACAAGGACAGCCTGACCGATATCTGCCACGTGGACGGCGCCCTGATCAATCCGGAGAAGGTCGGCTGCATGTGCGGCACCCTCCTGGGCGTATACGCCACCGGCAACGGACACGACATCGATAACACCGCAGATTTTGACTGGATGGAAGTCATCGAATAAGAAAGGATAAGAAAAATGAGTACAAATCAGACAGACAACACCGCAGTAAAGCTCCCCCTGCTTCAGAAGATCGGCTACGGCTTCGGCGAGGCGGGCAGCACCCTCTCCTGGACCATGATCAGCTCCTACCTCACCGTCTTCTATTCGGACGTCGTCGGTCTGGCCCCGGCCGTCATTTCCGTCATCATGCTGGTCGCCCGCATCTGGCAGGCCCTCTGCGATCCGATCTTCGGCGCCGTGGCCGAGAACACCAGGTCCCGCTGGGGCCGCTACAGACCCTACATCCTCTTCGGCGCCCCGCTGCTGGCCCTCTTCAACTGCCTGACCTTCCTCAAGCTTGACATCCCGAACGGTGCCAAGACTGTCTTCTGCCTCCTGACCTACATCATCTGCTGCACAGCCTACTCCGTCGCCAACGGTGCTGTCGCCTGCGTCGTCAACTCCATGACCTCCATCAACGCAGAGCGCGTTTCCGCCAACGCCGTCAAGGGCGTCGTCTCCTCCCTGGCCGGTATGGCCGTGAATGCAGTCACCATGCCGCTCATCCTTCACTTCGGCGGCGGCAGCGCCAGTTCCGCCAACGGCTATTTCATGACCGCCCTGATCTTCTCCCTCTGCTCCATCCCCTTCTTCTACATCTGCTTCCGCTCCGCGATCGAAGTGATCGGCGGCGGCGAGAAGAAGGCCCAGAAGGGCGAGAACGTCATCGTCATGATCGCCAAGTCCTTCGCCGGCGCCTTCCGTGACTGGAACGTGGCCTGGCTGATGATCGCCATGCTGATCTACCTGACCGCCCTCTTCGGAAGAATCAGCGTCATGGTCTTCTACTTCATCTACGTCACCGGCGACCCCATGGGTATGGCAGCCTTCGGCACGGCCATGACCGCCGGCATGCTGGTAGTCAACTTCTACACTCCCTTCCTGCTCAACCACATTGACAAGAAATTCGTCGCCTGCATCGCCTGCGTCTGCCAGGCCGTCTGCTGCACAGCCTTCTACTTCATGGGCGAGGCCCGCATGGCCAGCTCCATCATCGCCATCGTCGGCTTCCTCTATGGCGCCACCAACATGGTCTCCCTGGTCTCCGTCTCCCTCTGCGGTGAGCTGATCGACGACAACTGGATCCGCACCGGCAGCCGCTCCGACGGTGTCATCGTCACCGCTGTCTCCTTCTCCACCAAGATCGCCAACGCTGTCGGCTCCGCGATCGGTATCGCCGCCCTGGGCGCCGTCGGCTTCATCGCCAACAGTGAAATGAGTGCACCCGTCCTGACCAACGTCAACAAGGTCATCAACCTGATGCCGGCCGCCCTCTTCCTGGTCGCCATCATCCCCTTCCTCATGATCAGAATGACCAACAGGAAGGGCAAGGAGAATGAAGCGAAAATCAAGACCATGATGCAGCAGTAATACGATTTCCCCGCAGCCTCGCGGAACACAGATCTCAGCGGTGGGTCGACACCCGCCGCTGGGACCGGTCCATTCCATGCCTCCTGCAGAGGAGGCGGCCTCCCTCAGAGGCGCAGGCCTCTCCTGGGGCCCTCTGGCGGTGGTCGTACAACAAAACTGTCTCCCTCTGGAGACGGAGGCTTCTCACTCAACAATATTGCGACAGTTCATCTTCCTCAGTACCAGACAAAGAAAGGGCCGTATCTATGAAAACGGAAAAACTATCCTGGAAATCCATCATCGGCTACGGCTTCGGTGAAGCCGGCACCCAGTTCTCCTGGACCCTGGTCAGCAGCTACCTGACCGTCTTCTATACCGACGTGGTCGGTCTGACCCCGGTTGTCATTTCCGCCATCATGCTCATCGCACGGATCTGGGACGCCGTCAACGATCCCATGTTCGGCACCATAGCGGAGCAGCACACCCACACCCGCTGGGGCCGCTTCCGCCCCTATATTCTCTGGGGAGCTCCGATCCTGGCCCTCTTTAACTGCCTGACCTTCCTGAACCTGGACATCTCCAACACGGCCAAGACCATCTGGTGCGCGCTGACCTACATAGGCTGCGGCATGGCCTACACCGCGGTCAGCATCTCTGTCGGCTCCCTGGCCAACTGCATGACAACCTCCAACCATGAGCGGGTCACGCTCAACTCCTCCCGCAACATCATCGGCAACATCGCCGGCCTGATTCTCTCCGCCTGCACCATGCCCATCGTTCTTCACTTCGGCGGCGGCTCCACCTCCTCCGCCAAGGGCTATTTCGTGGCGGCGGTGATCTTCTCCCTGATCAGCATCCCCTGCCTCTTTGTCTGCTTTGCCACCACCCGCGAGGTCGTCAAGGTCGTGCATCATCACGAGGCCGGTCCCAAGCCCAGGATGCTGGATTCCATCAGGCAGTCCCTCAAGGACCATGACTCGCTCATGCTCATCATCGCCATGGTCCTGGTGCTGACCGCAGTCATGGGCCGTGTGGGCATTATGGCCTACTACTTTATCTACATCTACGCAGACCCCACCATCATCGCGGCCTGCGCCTCCGCGCTGACCTTCGGCATGGTCGTCCCCGGCTTCTACGCGCCACTGGTCCTCAACAAGCTCAACAAGAAAACCGTCGGCATGATCGCCTGCTTCCTCATGGCCGCCAGCTGTGTGGCCCTCTACTTTGCCGGCGAGGCCCACGCCTCCCTGCCCGTGATGGTCGCGCTCCACTTCATCTATGGCGCTGTCAACTGCGCCGGCATCACCACCTTCGTGCTGATCGGCGAGATTGTGGACGACGCCTGGCTGCGGACCGGCCTCCGCAACGACGGCACCATGTACTCCATGGTCTCCTTTGGCACCAAGCTGGGCAACGCCATCGGCGGCTCCGTCGGCATCCTGGCCCTGGGAGCAGTCGGCTTCGTGGCCAACACCCAGATGAACCCTGAGACCCTGACCGCCATGGACAAGGTCATCAACTTCGGCCCTGCCGCCATTTTCACCCTGGCCGGCATTTTCTTCGCCATGATCCACATGACCAACGCCAAAGGCCGGGAAAATGAACCCAAGATCAAGGCCCTCATGGCCCAGCACCCGGAAGAGACCTCTGAGGCCTGAGCCTTCGCCTGAAAAACAGCCCGCGGGTCTTCATTTCCCCCCACACAAGCCTCCTGCACCTCATGTCCTCCGGGCATCCGGTCAATGCGGCCAAGGATACAAAAAAGCCAGCCTGTTCAGATTGCTTCAGGCCGGCAGGTATGAACCATACTTTAAAAAACCATTTTCATAATCAGAGGAGGTTAATCATGAGTATCCCCGTTGTAAAGCCCGATGATAAAAATATCCCTTCCCTCTACGTCCACGATCAGCCGTTCTTCATGCGCAGCGGCGAGATCCACAACTCCAGCGCCTCTGACCCCAGTTATCTGGAGGAAAAGCTCTGGCCCGCTCTTCGCGGCATGAACATGAATTCCGTCATCGCCCCCGTTTACTGGGAACTGATTGAGCCGACGGAAGGCGCCTACGATTTCACCTCGGTGGACACGCTGGTCTTCGGCGCCCGCAAGGAGGGCCTGAAGCTCTGCATCCTCTGGTTCGGCCTGTGGAAGAACTCCGAGTCCATGTATGTTCCGGCCTGGGTGAGAACTGCCCCGGAGACATATTTCCGCACAGAGAAGGTCACCGGTGAGAAAATGAACACCGTCTCCCCCCTCTGCGCGGCCGCGGTAGAAAAGGACCGTCAGGCCTTCACGGCCCTGCTCCGCCATATCCGGGAAATCGACAGCGAGGAGAACACCGTCATCATCATGCAGGTGGAGAATGAGATCGGCCTCCTGGGCACAGACCGTGATTACAGTGATGCCGCACAGAAGGCATTCTTCGCCCCCATCCCCGAAAAACTGGCCGCCGCCCTTGGCAGGACCGGAACCTGGGAGGAGGCCTTTGGCGAGGACGCCGGCGAAGCCTTCATGGCCTGGCATTTTGCATCCGCCGTCGAGACCATCGCATCCTCCGGCAAGGCGGAATATGATCTGCCCTGCTACGCCAATGCCTGGCTTAAGCAGAGTCCCTGGTTCCCCGGCTCCTATCCTTCCGGCGGCCCCGTGAAGGAAATGCAGCCCATCTGGCGCGCTGCCGCTCCTTCCCTCTTCGCTTTCGGCCCGGACATCTACGTTCCCTACTGCGCGGACGTGATGGACGAATACGCCTCCGACGGCAATCCGCTCTTCATCCCTGAGATCCGCAAGGACGCCGTGGCTTCCTCCTATGCCCTCTATGCCTTCGGCGCCAAGAACGCCATCTGCTTCTCCCCCTTC
>CACXEL010000411.1 GCA_902766655.1 uncultured Lachnospiraceae bacterium
CCGCGCGTATCGGAGTACCCCCTGTTGATAGAGGTCCATCTCCCGGGACAGGGCTTATTCCGCCTCCGGCACATAGGGGCGATCCCGGCCCTCGCCGGGCAGGGCCTGCAGCGCATATTCCAGTGCCCCGTTGTAATCTCCCTCGCGGTAGGCCTGCTCCGAAAGAGCGGCAAGGGTCTGAGATTCGCTGATGAGCGCGCGGGTAAGCTGGGCGCGGATCTCCGCGTTTCGGTTGAGGAGCATGCCGATAAAGACTGCCGCCACCAGGGCGCAGGCTCCGAGGGCAGCGGCCGCCCGCTGTCGCCGGAACCGCAGTTCACGGCGGTAGAGCGAGTCAAAAGGACAGCCGATCAGGGCGGCAAGGATACGCAGGCTTTCGACGCGGAAAAGCCGGCGGCGCGTGCGTTCATTTTCAGCGACGATATTGGCGGCCAGCGGTTCGATCTCTTCCAGCAGATCGCCGTCCGGGGAGCGCCGCTCCGTCAGAAGAGGCGAAAATGCGGTCTCCGGCGTGCCGTCGGCCAGGACAGCCAGCACATGATCCCGGTCGTGGTGCTCCAAAAAGTAGCGGATCTCGCGCTGCACCCAAGGAGATTGCACGCTGTCAGGCGTGCAGATCACGATCAGGAAGGCAGAGCGGTCCAGCGCCTCACGGATATTTTCACTCAGATTGCTGGCGATGGGCAGCTCGTCCTGGTCCCGGAATACAAGGCCCAGCTTTTTCTTCCCGTCTTTTCGCAGATCCTTGGGGATCACATAGTGCTCGATCCTCTTGTGCAGCCTTTTGGCCGTCCAGATGTCCAGCGGGCGGTGGCGATAACTGATAAAGGCGATATAGTTCCTCTCCATGCCTGCACCCTCCCCTCACTTCAGGAGCCTGCCCAGCATCTGCCAGGCGTAGTCGTCCTTCTGCCGGGCCTCCTCCGAGAGCTCCCAGTACGGAAGCAGACTCGGGTGAAGCCGCGCACTGTCATCCCGCGCAGGAGCATAGCGCCAGTTATAATATAGGTAGAAACGCAGCCAGCGGCGATGCTCTGTCTCACGCAGCCGTTCCCGGGTCTGCGCGTCCGCAGCCTCGAAGCGGGCATAGGCGAGGCGGCAGCGCTCTTCCGGATCTTCCGGTGCATCCTCACCCAGCAGGATCCGGACCTTGGTTCCAATGTGGTCCGCCGCCGCGATGTTGGAGGCGCGCAGGAAAGGCCCAAGCTCCCGCCAGCTGCGCTTGTTCGCGGCGCTCTCGTTATAGATTTCGTTGAGCAGCATGGCCCACCGGTCCAGCTCGTCCTGCATGACGATCTCGGGGCGCAGCGTGTCGGCCAGATTTCCGAAGGAGCACAGCCCTTCCACCGGTGTGCGCAGGTGCAGATGGATCTGACCGGGACAGACGAAAAAGCTGCGCAGCGTTTCATAGACGCGCAGATTTTCGCTGTCCTCCTCCGCGCAGAGGATCACCCGGTCGGCGCGGCGCAGGAGTTCATTTTCCTCGCCGAAAAAGCCGCTGTGAAAGGTCAGGCGGTCGCTGTCCTCTCCGCCCGCCAGGGAACTTACCAACTCGCGGTGAAGCCGGGCGAAGTTCTCCCCGAAGGAGAAGCAATGATAGTGGATCCTCCGCTCCGCGGGATAGACATTGATCAGAAGCGCGCGCGCAAGGAGGGCTTCGGCTGTGCGGCCGGAGCCTATGAAGACGACGGTGTTCTCATTTTCGCCCAGCGGTTGGTCCTGCCAGTAGCGGCGAGCTTCCGCGTCCGCAAGGTTAAAAAAGCAGAGCGTCTCGGGTGTCTCGTCAGCGGGAAGCTCCGCCATGCAATAGCTTCGGTATCCCTGCTGAGCACTTTTCAGAGCGCGGGTCCGGTTGCTCCAGGGATCCGCGTCCAGATAGAAGAATACGATGCCCTCGCGCCCTCCGCGCAGACGCCCGAGGCGTTCACAGCCCGCGTTCAAACGGACTGCATAGCCCGGCGCGTCCTCTGCCGCCGCCGGAAAAATCAACAGCGCATCCCGGTCCCGTTGATGCAGGGTCTCGCCCAGAGTGCAGGAGGCTTCATTGCCGTCCGCAAAGACATACCAGGTCTTCCTCCGGCCAAGCCGCAGGCGCAGCAGCGGGACCAGCTCTCCGTTGATCAGCCGCAGGACCAGTGCGATCAGCGCGGCAAGGATGCCTACGCTGCACAGCGCGAAAATGAGACCCAGCAGCCGCCCCATGGCCGTGATCGGCGTCAGGTCGCCGTAACCCACCGTAGTCATGGTGACAAGCGAGAACCACAGCGCGTCCCCTATACTGCGGATGGAGGCGTCCGGGTTCTGTGATTCCACAGCCAGCAGGAGCAGGACCAGCACCGCATAGGCGGCAAGGGCTGCCAGCAGGATTTTTACTGTTTTTTTCACGGCTTCCCTCCCCTCTCCTCTGCGGCCAGGAGCCGCGGTAAAGCCAACACATTGTTGATGTCGAGCTGTTTATAGTTCTTCTCTTCTCCGGTCTGAAGTCTTTCGCATTCTGAAAGCTCGTCCAGCTCCTCCCAGGGAACCAGGCAGGCATGCAGACGTTTCTTTGCGTCCTTGGTGGCGCGGATCTTACAGGGGACACCCTCCACGCGGCATTTCTTCACGACTTTGAGATTGGCTTCAAACTGGTCCCGGCTCATGGGCGCATAGCCCATGGCAAAGTGGAAGGCGTTCCAGCGCAGATGCTCACTCTCGCCCAGATTCTGCCGCAAGGGATCTTCCGGCCTCCACGCTCCGGAAAGCAGCTCCTCGCGGCTCATGTGCGCCATGCGAAGAAAGGCGGGGGCAAAATCTGCCGAAGCCCGCGAAGACATCTTGGAGAAGCTGTCGCAGGCCACCCATTTTTCCCAATCGCTGCGCGCGCTGGTGTCGTAGACGGCGTTCAGCAGAATCGCACGGCGGTCGGCCTTCTCCGCAGAGAGGAAATCGCGGGAATAGATCTTCTTCACCTGGATGGGGCTGCCCACGTGGGCCTGATAGCGTACGCCCTTCTCCCCGCACTGGAGCACACAGAGGTTCTCTCTGCCGCGCCGCTGGAGATAGAGCATGAGATTGTCGGCAATCTCGCGGTTCCTCTCATCGCCGCCCGTGCATACGGCGATGAGCTTGAGTGTGGAAATATGGCTTTCCAGGTAATCGTAGAACACCCGGCTGCGGCCGTCGGCTGAGAAGCTCTCGATCTCATAGCGCCGGAAGAGCTCAGGGCAGTCGGCCAGCAGCATGCCGCTTTCATCCTCAAAGGAGGGGGAGAAGACCGCCGCGTGAAAATGACTCCCGGCAAACTGGCCGTTCATCACCAGCTGGCGCAGCACAGCTTGCCCATGCCGGCCAAAACCGATGATCGCGCAGGAAAAGTCCTCCCTGGCGCGCCCGTCCTCCCCAAAGCGGATCTGCTCCCAGGGCGGGCAAAGGCGGATCATAGCACGGGCAGTGAGCGCGGCGGGATCAAAGACGTTGACGTAGCCGAAGCCGTACTTTTCTTCCGATACCTGGAGCATCGGGGCGATGATATCCTCCGCACCCGGAAGCGTCACCTGGGTCTTTTCTGCCGGCACGCCTTCCTTTTCCAGCACGTCGCGCAGGCGTAGCGCGTAAAAAAGATCCTGATCGACATTATCGTCCAGGGCATAGACTGTGATCCTGCGCCGGGACAGGCGGAGCCTGCGCATGACAGAGGGCCGGGATTCCACAGCTGCGGGCCCGGTCAGCACCGACATCCCCATGTTGTTCAGGTCACTCACGCGGGCACTGTCTGCATTTTCAGCGACAAAGACCACGGCGGTCCCGCCCGCCTCGCTGCACTCCCGTCCCAGGGAAATGCTGTTCTCATTGATGCCGTAGATCAGCGTCAGATCGCCCCGGAGGGAGAGCAGAAGCCGCAGGTGCCGCAGCGTCTCCGCACCGAGGGAGAGCATGGCGGCGCTCGCGATGGAATAGAAGGCCATCAGGTGGATCAGCCAGAACAGTATCCGCCCCAGCTGGAAGGAAACCAGGCGGGAGGAGGCGATGGCAGACAATTCGTTCACTCCGACAAACATGCGGATCACAGCGATGGGCGTGCGGATCACACTGAGCAGCAGATCCTTCGTCGTCTCCGCGAATCCGAAGCCATAGAAAATCAGACCGCCGACGACGGCCGTGAGCATACAGATCGTCGTAAGCCGCGCGGAATAGGCGGGCTTGAGCGAGAGATTCAGCACCATGGCAAGCAGCAGCGCCGCAGATAAAATTAAAATGGAAACACTCAGCATTTCAAGCACCTCCCTGAGAGCGAATGTCCAATATTATTTACCCCCTTACGCCTGAATGCGCCCCTCCCGTCATGGCTCGATGACAGGGAGGACCATGTTTTCGATCGCGGCGCGCATTTTGGGGTGACGAATGACAAAGTGAATGACCGGAGATTTGTTTTTCGTGATGATGACCCACTCGTTCTCAAGGATCGTGATCTGTATATTCCGGAACGGGATATCCTTGTCCTGTGTGCAGGAATAGCCGGGATGCTCATTCGCAAACCCGACACACAGTGTCAGATACTCCCGGTATTCCTCATAGCTCAGACGGATATCGCCGGAATAGAACATGCCGGCAAGGGACAGGCCCATGGGATAGCGGCTGAACTCCTCCTCGCTTATCTCAGGCAGCACATCGAAAATCCTGCTGTGCTCCAATATGGCATCTGTTCGTTTTCTCTCAGAATATAAATAGTTCAGGATCGCGGTCCGTTCCGCGGAGGGTATCTTATTTCTTTCCAGAATACGCCGCGCCAGATCGTCGGAGAGTGTGTAGATCGGGAGCGACGAGAGGATCGACCGGCGCGCCCCAGTCTCGGCTTCGCCTGTCTTGAGGAACTGGACGAAGGCAGCCCGTCTGTCCTGACCGTAAATATCCATGAGCGGCGAGCTGCGTTTCAGGAGCTGCCCGGCCATTTTCTGATACTGGTTCACGTCGGCCTTTCGATTGGTGAGATACATCCGTCCGTCGCTGATATGCCCGGTGATACAGTCGCCCTGCAGGGCGGCGGCGCCCGATACCCACAGCATATGCCGAAACGCGTTGTTCTGCATACCCGGAAGGTAATAGGGCGAGATTTGGCCGGTCATATACATGGGGATGTAGCTTTCCAGCCCCAGCATCATCTCATGGAAGGGCCGGTCCACATGGTGGATCATGTTCAGCCGCAGGCCCTTTTTCAGCATCATGGCTATGCCGAACATCCACTTTTTGGGAAAGTCCGGATCCTGCGACATCTCCGACATCGGCAGATCACTGTACATGGTGACCGGACTGTCCGAGCGGGAGAGCACCGTCATTTTGAGAAAATCCAGCTGCGCCTCCATAAGCTCTTTCAGTCCTGTGTAAAAGCGGGAAGCCGGGAGCTGAAGCGGCGCGGAAGGTGTTTTCATTTCATCAAAATGAATGACGCGGATATACTCCTCCAGATCAAAGTCATCCACCTTCTGGAGAAAGGTACCGATTCCTCCGCTGCTCTGGGCGGTGTCGCTTGCGCACAGATATTGCACAACTGCCCGCGCGTATTCTTCGTTCCTGGCGTCGCTTGCCAAAGAGCTCCCGATCAGGCTGCGCAGAAGCTCCCGCTCCGCGTCACTGCGGCAGCGCCGGACGATAAAAAAGCCCACGCTCTCCGCAAACTCGGCGGCATCCCGCGGCATCCGCTGCCCGGACCGGATGCGGGAAAGATAGGAGGCGTCGTAATTCAGGTATCGGGCAAGATCGTTGCCGCCAATGGCAAAAGCGTCCAGCAATTCGTTCAGATTCCTCCGGAATCTTTCTTTATCAACGGCGTCTTCCGCCTTCCGGCAGGCGCGAAAGCTTTGCTCAAGCTCAGCCTTGCCGAGATCCGTCAGGCCACGAGCCTCAGCAAG
>CACXEL010000412.1 GCA_902766655.1 uncultured Lachnospiraceae bacterium
AGTATTATGGAAATCAAGGTACCGCAGGGATACGATCCCCACATGACAGTCCGGGAGACCCAGGACGCCATCAAGTTCATCCGGGACACCTTTCAGAAGGAGTTCGGACGGCAGATGAACCTGGAGCGCATTTCCGCGCCGCTTTTCGTCGACGAGGCCAGCGGTCTCAACGATAATCTGAACGGCGTTGAGCGCCCGGTGGCCTTCGACATCAAATCGGTGCCGGGACAGACCTTCGAGATCGTCCAGTCCCTGGCCAAGTGGAAGCGCGACGCGCTGGGCCGCTACGGCTTCGGCCGCGGGGAAGGTCTTTACACCAATATGAACGCCATCCGCCGGGACGAGGACCTGGACAACCTGCACTCCTGCTACGTGGACCAGTGGGACTGGGAGATGGTCATCGCCAAGGAGGACCGGACACCGGAGACCCTTCACAATATCGTGAAGATCATCTTCAAGGTCATCAAGCATATGGAGCACGAGGTCTGGTACAAATGGCCGGACGCGGTCTATAAGCTGCCGGACGATATTTTCTTCATCACCACCGAGGAGCTGGAGGAGCGCTGGCCAGACAAGACCCGGAAGGAGCGCGAGAACCTGATCGCGAAGGAGAAGGGGGCTGTTTTCATCGAGAGGATCGGCTGGGATCTGGCGGACGGCGCCCCCCACGACGGCCGTGCCCCGGACTATGACGACTGGAACATGAACGGCGACATCATTTTCTGGTTCGAGCCCCTCGAGTGCGCCCTGGAGCTATCCTCCATGGGCATCCGCGTGAGCGAGGAGTCCATGATGGCCCAGCTCGAGAAGGCGGACTGCCTCTACCGGCGCAAGCTTCCCTTCCACAAGAAGGTCCTGGAGTGTAAGCTTCCCTATTCCATCGGCGGCGGTATCGGCCAGTCCAGGCTCTGCATGCTGCTTCTCGGACGCGTCCATATCGGTGAGGTTCAGGCTTCCGTCTGGCCCGAGGAAATGCGCCGGGCTTACGCCGAGCGCGGCGTGACGCTCCTGTGATGAAGAGGGGAGAAGCAGGCAATCACATGCATGCCCTCCGGCAGGGCGGAAGACCTTGCTTTGCCCCGGTTTCTTTGAAGAAAAAAGAGCGTGCTGCCAAAACGCGCTTAATAAGACAATGAAAAGGCTCCCTCCGGGGCAGACGCGGGTATTATCCGGTCTGCCCCGGAGGGAGCTTTGTTCTATGGGAACGGGCGGGGCATTGCCCGATTCACCGTATGGGAATCTGCCCAAGAGCGGTGACAGTCTAAACGGTCCTGACTGCAGAGGGAGAAATGAAAACAGACGGAAGCATCTCTGCTTCCTTAGGCGTGGGGACGGAAGTGCGAAGTATACCCAGAATGGCTTCCTTTATGACCGGGTCATCGGAGAGGCTGAAGGCAGGTGAGTCCTTTCCCTCCCTGATGACCGAGGCGATGTCCGCCGCCGCTGCCGTTGCGCCTGATTCCTGCTTTTTTCCGCAATCGCCCGAAGGTGTCTGCAGGGGACTCCGGGCGGAAGACCGGCGTCTTACCGAGAGAAGATGGAGCAGCGTGGCCGCTCTGAGGACAAGAAGACGGTCTCCGGGCACCAGCCTGCAGTATTCTCTTGTAAGTCTCTCAAGCTCTTCGCGCTCCGCGTCAGCTGTGAAATTGCTGTTTGTTTGATTTGACATGTCCGATATTCCCCCCAATAAATAAATTAAAGGCACATAAACTATACAATACTAGTATATTCGAGAGATTTTGTCAACAAAGACCGGAAAGGATGCGGAAACCGCGGATGAAATGCGGCTGCTGAATCCATAAAATAGTATCAGTATATTTTTGGTGCTCCCGTGCTGATGAATCCCTTTTTTTGGCTTATTTACTTGTCTTTCAGGCCAGACTCTTTCTGTTGCCTTCCGATTGGGTATATGATATTTTCTTAATATAAAAGAAAAGGAGGAGAGATGAGTACAGGAAGCCGTGTTCGCGTACTGCGAAAAGAAAGAGGTCTGACACTGGAGCGCTTTGGACAGATCCTGGGGGTGAGCAAGACAGCCATCTCAAAGATAGAGCGCGATGAGAACGCCCTGACGGACACCATGGCCAGGCTGATCAGCCGCGAGTTCAGCGTTTCTGAGAGATGGCTCAGGACCGGCGAGGGTGAGATGGAGGAGGACGGGAAGGACCGCGTGATCCGTGATCTGGTCCTCGCCTACGACCTGGATGACAACGGGAAAATATTCATCGAGGAGTATGTGAAACTCGATCCGGCAGACCGGGCGGCCCTGGGCGCTTATCTCCGGGCGCTGTCTCTGGCTTACGGCAGGGCGCAGATGCCGGATGAGAATGATAATAAAAGGTGAAAAAAAGCTGGTTGTGTGCTATGATATTAGTTACAGCTTATGTGAACCGGGCTGATATTTCATCGATGAGGTAATGCAATGGAAGACGAACGCAAATTCAGTTTGAGCGCCATAAAGACGCTCGGGACGCAGGTCAAGGAGTTCAAGAGGGACTCGATCCTGACGCCCATCATGATGATCGGTGAGGTCGTGGTGGAGACGCTGATCCCCCTGCTCATGGCCTCCATTGTTGACAACGGTGTCCAGAAAGGGGATATGCACCATATCCTCATCATCGGTCTGGGCATGCTGGGCCTGGCTCTGGCCGGGCTCTTCTTCGGCATGGCCGGCGGCTATTTCGGCGCCCAGGCTTCCACGGGCTTTGCCCGGAACCTGAGAAAGGCCATGTTCACCAACATCCAGACCTTCTCCTTCTCCAACATCGACAAGTTCTCGACCTCCGGCCTGGTCACGAGGTTGACCACGGATGTTACCAACATCCAGAACGCCTACCAGATGATGCTTCGCATGTTCGTCCGGGCCCCCTTCTCCATGATCGTGGCCATGGTAATGGCCTTCATCATCAACGCCAGGATCGCGAGCATTTACCTGATTGCCGTCATCGGCCTCGCCATCTTCCTCTTCTTTATCATGCGCAGGGCTACCCGATACTTCTCCATGGTCTTCAAGAAGTACGATGCCCTGAATGAGTCCGTTCAGGAGAACGTAAGCGCCATCCGCGTCGTCAAGGCCTATGTCCGGGAAAAGTACGAGAACGAGAAGTTCTCCCGGGCCGCCCAGAACGTGTATGAGCTCTTCGTCAAGGCCGAGAGCAACATCGTCCTGAACATGCCGGTCATGATGGGTACCGTCTACGCGGTCATCCTGGTCATCTCCTGGGTCGGCGCCCACATGATCATCCAGAATACCCTGACCACCGGCGAACTCATGAGCCTCCTGGCTTACTGCATGAACATCCTCATGTCCCTCATGATGATGTCCATGGTCTTCGTCATGGTCACCATGTCCTCTGCGGCTGCCCAGCGAATCTCCGAGGTCCTGAACGAGAAGGCCGATATCGTCAATCCCGAGAAGCCTGTCATGGAGATCGCGGACGGCTCCATCGACTTTGATCACGTGGATTTCTCCTACCGGACAGGCGGCGGCGAGCCGGTCCTCACGGACATCGACCTTCATATCAAGTCCGGTGAGACCATCGGCATCATCGGCGGCACCGGTTCCGCCAAGTCCTCCCTGGTCAACCTGATCTCCCGTCTCTACGACGTGCAGAAGGGTTCGGTCAAGGTAGGCGGCGTGAACGTCAGGGACTATGACCTGACAAAGCTCCGCGACGAAGTCTCCGTTGTCCTCCAGAAGAACGTTCTCTTCTCGGGCACCATCATCGACAACCTCCGCTGGGGCAACCCTGAGGCTACCGAGGAGGAGTGCATCGAGGCCTGCCGCATGGCCTGTGCGGACGAGTTCATCGAGCTGCTCCCCGACAAATACAATACCTGGATCGAACAGGGCGGCACCAACGTCTCCGGCGGCCAGCGCCAGAGGCTCTGTATTGCCCGGGCCCTGATCAAGAAGCCCAAGGTCCTCATTCTCGACGACTCGACTTCCGCTGTAGACACCGCGACGGACGCGAAGATCCGGGCCGCCATGCAGGCCTACATTCCGGGAACGACCAAGCTGATCATCGCCCAGCGCATTTCCTCCGTTGAAAATGCAGACCGCGTCATCGTCATGAACGAAGGCCGGGTCGACGGCTTCGACACACCTGCCAACCTCCTTGTGAACAACGCCATCTACCGCGACGTTTACGAGACACAGACCGCCGGAGGCGGCGATTTCGACATGAAGGGAGGTGAGCAGTGATGGCTGAAGACAACAAGAAAAAAGCCCTCGAAGCCATGAAGGCGGCGGACGCCGCCGAGGCAAAAAAGACGAAGAGATCCCGCGGCGGCGACAAGACTGAGATGAGCGCCGAGGAATTCGAGAAGATGCGCAAGACGGGAGGCGGCGGCCGGAATGCCGGCCGGGGCGTCAAGATCAAGCTGGAGAATCCCGGCCCGCTCTTCAAGCGCCTTATGGGCATGGTACTCAAGGATTACAAGGTCCACATGGTGGTCGTCGTCATCTGCATCCTGGTCAGCGCTCTCTGCAACGTCCGCGGAACCATGTTCATGCAGACCCTGATCGACGACTACATCACCCCCATGATGGGGCAGGAGAATGTGGATTACCGTCCGCTGCTCATGGCCATCCTCCAGGTGGCGGGCTTCTATGCCCTGGGCATTTTCTGCTCCTTCCTCCACCAGAAGCTTATGATCTACGTGGGCCAGGGCACCCTGCTCAGCTTCCGCAGGCAGATGTTCGAGCACATGGAGAGCCTGCCCATCCGCTACTTTGACACCCACAGCCACGGCGACATCATGTCCATGTACACCAACGACGTGGACACCCTCCGCCAGATGATCAGCCAGTCCCTGCCCCAGTTCGTGAACAGCCTGGTGACCATCGTCAGCGTCTTCGTGGCCATGCTCATGATGTCCGTGCCGCTGACCTTCGTCACGCTGGCCATGGTGGGCGTGACCCTCTTCTGCACGGCCAAGGTGGCCGGCCAGTCCGGCCGCTACTTTGTCCAGCAGCAGCGCGACCTGGGCTCCGTGAACGGCTACATCGAGGAGATGATGTCCGGCCAGAAGGTCGTCAAGGTCTTCAACCACGAGAAGACGGCCATGGAGGAGTTCAACGAGCTGAACGACCAGCTCTTTGACAGCGCCAACAAGGCCAACCGCTTCGCCAACATTCTGGGACCCGTCAACGCCCAGCTGGGCAACCTCAGCTACGTCCTGTGCGCCTGCATCGGCGGCGCCCTGGCCATCAAGGGCTTCATGGGCCTCACCATCGGCCGCCTGGCTTCCTTCCTGACCTACAACAGAAGCTTCTCCATGCCGATCAACCAGGTCTCCCAGCAGCTCAACATGGTTGTAATGGCCCTTGCGGGCGCAGACCGTATCTTCAAGCTCCTGGACGAGGAGCCCGAGCAGGACGAGGGCTACGTCATGCTGGTCAACGCCGATATCGACGGCGAGGGCAACATCCGCGAGAGCCAGCGCCGTACCGGCCGCTGGGCCTGGAAGCACTACCACAAAGCTGACAACACCACGACATACAAAGCCCAGATGGGCGAGATCGTCATGGACGGCGTGGACTTCGGCTACACAGACGAGAAGATGGTCCTCCACGACATCAGACGCTACGCCAACCCGGGCCAGAAGATCGCCTTTGTCGGCTCCACCGGCGCCGGCAAGACGACCATCACCAACCTGATCAACCGCTTCTACGACATCCAGGACGGCAAGATCCGCTACGACGGCATCAACATCAACAAGATCAGGAAGACGGACCTCAGGCAGTCTCTGGGCATCGTTCTTCAGGATACCCACCTTTTCACCGCCACGGTCAAGGACAACATCCGTTACGGCAAGCTGGACGCGACCGACGCCGAGATCTTCGCGGCGG
>CACXEL010000413.1 GCA_902766655.1 uncultured Lachnospiraceae bacterium
CCGCTCCTTCGCAGGCATGCCGCATACCCGATCCCTGACAGAGGATTATTGTCGGACTACCTGCAGGCTGCCCCTGAGGAGCTGCGGGAGAGTCTTGGAGTCGTTTTCCGCACCTACTACAGGGTCATATATGGAAATGAGGCCACTCCGAGCTGCGACGTGCAGGTGAGCGAACAGGCAAAGGCAATCAGAGAGGCGCTGCGCAGGTATTCGTTTGACCGGACAGGGCGTGATGGGATTCAGCAGTTCATTGCTGCGCATAAGTTTCATAAGAAAGCGGATTGACAGCAAATTCGCGTTTATATAAGAAGAGGCTCCCACACCGATTTGTGCGGCAGCCTCTTTTTGTGAGTGTCTTTAGCGGATATGAAGCCATCATGTGATAAGATGCGGCAGCTTTTGTTCCCGGAAATTGACGAAAAGCTTCAGCCAGGGAGTCTGCTAAGCTGATATGAGCATGCACTGCCGATTGACGATTCCATCAGCAGGCCAGCGCGATCTGCCGGCTCCAGCTGCTGCAGAGCATGAGTGCAATGGCGGTGGAAATCAGCGAAGGGACAGCGTTTGCATAGATGATGCCGGTCAGGCCGAAGAGGCGCTCCATGACGATGAGGACCGGAAGGAAGACGATGCCCTTCTGGAGCAGGGAGGTCAGGGTCGCATAGCCTACTTTGCCGGTGGCCTGCAGGTAGGTGGAGCACATATGGTAGACGCTCTCGATGGGAACCGCCACCAGCGTGCCCAGCATCATCTGCTTTCCGAGGGAAATGATGTCCGGATCCGGGCTGAAAGCTGCCACGAACTGCTCCCGGAAGAGGAAGAAGCCGGCGGACATGAGGGTCGAGAAGATGAGGCATACACCGCCTATGCCCAGAACGATTTTGCGGAGACGGGCCTGGTCCCTGGCTCCGTAAACGTAGGAGATGGCCGGCTGGACGCCCATGCAGATGCCCATGGCGATCATCGGGATCAGCATGGCGCTCTTGCCGGAGACGTTGCGGGCGGCGATGGCTACATTTCCGTAGGAGACGGTCAGGCGGTTCGAGATAGTGGAGCTGAAGCTCATGAGCAGGGTGCTGGCTGCCATGGGCAGACCCAGGCTGAGCACATGCAGAGAGACGTCTTTTTTGAGCGTGAAATCCTTCAGGGACAGGGAGAAGGCAGGCTTCTGAGATACCGTCCGGAGCAGGAGCAGGAGGCTTACGACGTTGCCGAGCACAGTGGCGAGCGCCGCGCCGCTGCAGCCCCAACGGAAGACGGCGATGAAGAGCGGGTCCAGCGCGACGTTGAGCAGGGTGCCGGTGAGTGAGGCCATCATCGCGTTCTTCACGTCGCCATCGGCGCGGACGGTGTTTCCCAGGGCGCCGCTCATGATCAGAAAGGGGGCGCCAAGGCCAAGGATGCGGAGATACTCAGCGGTGTAGGCAGCGGTCGATTCATCCGTGCCCAGGAGGGCAAGAAGAGGATTCATACCGCCCAGGATCAGGGCGCCGAGCACGATGCCGAGACCGAGCGAAGCGTAGAGGACGAAGGAGCTGTATTGCTTCACCAGGTCCTCGCGGCCCTCGCCCAGGGCGATGGAGCTGGCCGTGCAGCCGCCGAAGCCGATCAGCGTGTTGAAGGCGGAGATGGCGGAGAAGACCGGTCCCGCCAGGGAGATGGCGGCCAGCTGGAAACGGTCGCCTGTCCTGCCGATGAAAAAGACGTCGGCCATGTTATAGAGGACGGTGACCATCATGATCAGGATGACGGGGAGGCTGAGCTTTACGAGCAGCTCGGGAATACTTCCTTCCCGCATGAGTTTTTCGTTCTTCATAGTAGTAGTCTCCTTGATGTATTATTCTATCGATGAATAACCAGACACTTGTTTTCTTAATGCAAGTATAGTATAGTTCTCCTTGGAAAAATGTTCAACCGATAATATTCGAATAAGTGTCTGGATAATGAGAGGATACAGTCATGAATGTGAAGAACAATCGCCTGAACAGGGAGACGGATGAGAGAATAATTGAGACGGTGTACCGGATGATGACGGAGGAGCACCGGCCGATCGGGAAGATCACCGTGCGGGAGATCTGTGAGAGGGCAGACATCCACCGGTCAACATTTTACGCGCACTACCAGGACGTGTACGACCTGGTCGAGCGGGTGGAGACGAGTATGTCCCGCCAGCTGACGGAGACCTTCTTCCGGAAGCTCGACGAGAATGCCCATGCGAGGGAGTGCTTCACAGAGCTGTTTTCATTTATCCGTGACCACAAGGAGTTCTATCTGTATTACCTTTCTGAGAGCAGAAAGTTCGGCGTCCTGCAGCTCGCCTGGGATGTGATTCGGGAACGTTACAGCGGAACGGAAGTGAGCCCCCGGACTTTTGGCGCGGAGAATTATGAGGAGATGGAGTACCACGGCGCCTTCTTCCTCATCGGAATGACGGCCGTTGTGAAGATGTGGCTGCAGAAAGGCTGCCGGGAGGAACCGGCTGAGCTGTACGATTTGATCCGCCGGCAGGGAGACGTGCAGGAGGCCATGATCGGATGGTAGGAAATTGAGTCAGCTCTCTGGAATCGCATGGAATTGACAGTAATTGAAAAATGCAGACAGCAAAAGAGCCTTGCCTGTAAAGAAGTACAGGCAGGGCTCTTTTCCCGGATTGTCATGAAACGCAGTTCATCCGATTTTCCGGACGTTTTCATCGCTGGCCTCGGAGATAATATAATGCGGCCTGTTCTTGGTCTCCATGTAGGTCTTGGCCAGGTATTGCCCTATGACGCCCAGCATGGTCAACTGGAGCCCGCCGATAAAGAGGATCAGGCAGATGATGGTGGCCCAACCCGCGACCGGATCTCCGACAAGAAGATACTTGATGATGACGAAGGCCAGATAGAGGAAGGCGATGATCGTCATGATCACGCCCAGGCCGGAGGCGATGCTGAGAGGCGCCTGCGTAAAGCTGAAGATCCCGTCACAGGCGTAGCGGAAGAGCTTCCAGAAGCTCCACTTGGACTCGCCGGCGACGCGCTCTGTGTTCTCCTGCGGGAGCCACTTTGTCCGGAAGCCGACCCAGCTGAAGATGCCCTTGGAAAACCGGTTGTACTCGGACATGGCCAGCACCGCATCCACCATCTCGCGTGTCATGAGCCTGTAATCCTGAGCACCGTCGATGATCTCCGCCTCCGAGAAGCGGTTGATCAGGGCGTAGAAGCGCCTGGCGAACCAGGAGCGGACAGGCGGTTCTCCCTTCCTGTTAATGCGCCGGGTAGCCACACTGTCGTACTCGCCGGACTCTAGAAATGCATACATTTCCGGGAGGAGGGCCGGAGGGTGCTGGAGGTCTGCGTCCAGGACGGCAACGTAATCGCCTTTGGCGTTCGAGAAGCCAGCGTACATGGCGGATTCCTTGCCGAAATTCCGGGAGAAGGAGAGGTAGACGACGTGGCTGTCCGCGGAGGCGAGCTCCTTCAGGATCCGGAGGGTCCCGTCCCGGCTTCCGTCATTTACGAAGATGAGTTCATATTCCACATCCATGCCGTTCAGGACTTTCACAGCCTCGGCATAGAAGAGGGGAATGGAAGCCTCCTCGTTGTAACAGGGAATGATGAGTGAGATTTTTTTCATAAGCGCCTCTGATGCTTGGATGAATGGACGCAGGTGTCTCTGGCAGCCTGCAGTGACATGAATGGGCTGCCAAATGCTGCAGCCTCAGGCATGTCTGCCTGCTTCTTTTGCGGCCTCTGTGACCCAGCGGATCCTCTCCGTGCCTATATTCTGAAGGGAGCAGTCAGGGCCCAGCATATATCCCCTGGTTCCGCCCAGGGCGATCAGTCTGCGGGTCTCATTTTTGATCTCTTCCCTGGTACCGGTCTGGAGCAGGCAGCCGAGCCGGTTGTCGAAGCCGCCGTAGGCGGGCAGACCGTGGAAGAATTCGCGGATCTCGGGAATCGTCATGTGGTCGACGTAAGACGCCCAGCTGATTGCATTGGCCGGGTAGTCCTGCCAGTCCGTCAGGCGGT
This sequence comes from uncultured Lachnospiraceae bacterium, assembly GCA_902766655.1. Lineage (GTDB taxonomy): Bacteria > Bacillota > Clostridia > Lachnospirales > Lachnospiraceae > Chordicoccus. Next base: position 4,011 of record CACXEL010000413.1, read on the forward strand.
CAGTCGTGCCCGCCTCGTCGGCATCCCAACCGCAGCAGTGCAGAACGACGTACTCTGACACCTTGTGCAGATGGTCGAGCTCTCTCTTTTCGGCAGGGCGGACCCAGGACCGGTATTCCTCGGCCGTGAACCTGGTCAGCTCAGCGTTCTGGGCGCTGTAGAGGAAGCCGTCCACGCCGCCTTCATCAAGAAGCGAATCCATGAGACCGATATGGTCGTCCGCGATCACTTCACAGGCGTGCAGGACAGCCTTCGGATCCTCCCGCATCCAGGCCATCATCTGGTCCCAGCCGACCTGGAGCCTCAGGAGTGAGAGCGGGTTGAAGGTGGTGTAGATCGTGACGGCGTCTCCGTTCAGTGCGCTTGTGATGCCTTTGGCCCGCTCGACCTGCCTTCGAATATACGGGTGGTCCATCGGAATATGGGCTATGTCGTAGAGCTTCTTCACGTCATACGGGGGCTTCAGGGCTTCCGCAGGCCAGCCGAAGAAGCCGTCGGAGGAGATCTTGAGCATGTCTTCTCCGGTCTCCAGGAAGAAGGTGAGGTGCCTGGCCTTCATTTTATCCTCAGGCAGGTCGGATGGAAAATGCCACCAGAAGCACGAAGGCACGTAATCAACTTCTTTGTTATGGAAGAAAGCCTTTACACGTTCTTTTTTCGTCATTTGTTCATACATATAGCATACCTCGATTGCCCTCGGAGGAGCCATGTGGGGAGTGCCTGTGTTTCATAGGTCCATTATAGTCGGAAATCTGCCATGCCGCAACGCTCACCCGGAAGAGGGCGGGAGAAAATGCTGCACCGGTCCTTTGGGGCGGAAGACGGTCTTTCCTCAAAATTCTTCGATTTCGAGAAAAAAGGCCGGATCTTATTCCTGCAGGGATGGGAAGTGTTATAATAGATAAGTATTTTTTCTGTCTCTTTCAAAGAAAGGAGATCGTCTTATGAACCTATTGTCTCAGCTCAACAGTCCGTTCATGTACCTGCTATGCGGAGTCATCATTCTGTTCGTCGCGGGCATCTGTATCCTCTTTGCCGTGCGCGCATACAGGGCCGGCAAGGCCATCGGGATCGACGAGGTCCGGATGAAGCGCGTGATCATGGCCAGTACGACATTTTCCGTGCTTCCCAGTATCGGCATACTCCTGGGCGTCATCGCCCTCTCGGGAAGCCTGGGAACACCCTGGCCCTGGCTTCGGCTGTCCGTCATCGGCGCTCTGCATTACGAGACCCAGATGGCTGACGCCGCCGCGCAGGCGGTCGGGATCGGCGGCCTTTCCGGCACCAACATGACGCCGGAAGCCTTCGCCACCATAGCGCTCGTTATGAGCTTCTGCATTACGTGGGGCATGGTCCTCATGATGGTGAACGGGAAAGCTTATTCCACACGGCTCACCGCGCCGCCGGACGCCGACACAAAGAAAAAGGGAAAGAAAAAGAAGAACTCCATGGCCGGTTTCGGAGACATCGCGATGACGGCCATGTTCATCGGCCTGGTCTCCGCCTACATTGCCGGGTATATCGGCACGATCGTCTCCGGCGAAGGCCGTCTGACCTTCATGGGCAGCGCGCTTCCGCTTGCAGTCGCAGCCGTCGCTGCCGCTGCCATGGGCTTTTTCATCTGGCTCAGGAAGAAGACCGGTGCCGAGTGGCTGGACAGCTTCTCCGTCGCGGCCAGCATGTTGATTGCGATGACTGCAGCCGTGTTCCTGCGGAGTATTCTGGGCTGAGGAGGTGGATATCATGTCAGAAGAAAAGAAAAATGAGAACCGTCAGCTCTACGACACTTACCTTGCCTCCACCCACCGCCTCGGCCGCTTCCTGACCCTGGCTGTACTCCTGATCCTCCTTGCGGCGCCCTTCGTGATTGGCCTCTATCTGAACTCGGCCCCCAACATAAGCGCGGCAGTAAAGGCATTCGTGAGCGTCGGTATTGTGTACTTTGTCAGCAGTATCGTCGAGTACCTGATTTACGTCCCCATGCTGGGCGCCGGCGGCAGCTACCTGGCCTTCATCACCGGCAACCTGATCAACATGAAGGTGCCCTGTGCCATGAACGCCAGGGACATCGTGGGTGTGAAGAGCGGCACGCCGGAAAATGAAATCATTTCCACCCTCTCTATCGCCACTTCCTCACTTGTCACGATCATTGTGCTGGCGTTGGGCGTCATCCTCATGATTCCGCTCCAGCCCATCCTGAGTTCACCCGCCCTGCAGCCGGCTTTTGACAACGTCGTGCCGGCCCTGTTCGGGGCGATGGCCTACCGCTATTTCCGCAAGG
>CACXEL010000414.1 GCA_902766655.1 uncultured Lachnospiraceae bacterium
CGTCTACGCGGGCAGGAAGATCGTGGCCGAGAACGGCCTTGCGGGCAAGGGCACCTTCGACGAGAACATGGAGAGCTATCTCCGCCGCAAGTGCATCGACGTAAATGCAGACCAGGTCATCGAGAGCCTGCATCTGGACAATGTGGTCCGGGAGCTCATGACCAGGCGGGCTTACAGGGTCTTCTTTACGATCCGGAGCAGCCAGGGGCGGACCCTGCGCAAGGAGGCCTCCTTCTACCGGATCGATTCGGTGGGGCGTTGGCTCTGTTTTGCCCTCCAGGACGTGACAGAGGCCTTCGTGAACGAGGAGAAGCTGACCAACTCCCTCCGCGACGCCCTTCAGGAATCTCGGAAGGCCGCCGAAGCCAAGAGCCAGTTCTTCTCCCATATCAGCCGGGGCATACGCACCCCCCTCAATTCCATTCTCGGGCTGGCTCAGATCGCCATGTCCGAGTCGACGGATCCCAACGCCATCGAGGGCTATCTGGTGGAAATCAAATCCGCGGCCCTCTATCTGAGCGGTCTCATCGACGACATCCTGGACCTGCGGGCTGTGGACGGCGAGAAGATCGTACTGACGCCCGAAAAGCTGGATATCCGGGCCCTGATCCGGGCCCTGGAGTCCATCATGAGACCAAGGTTCGACGAAAAAGGGCTGCATTTTTACACCGAGACCAGAAAGCTGGTGACGCCCCGGGTCCTGGCGGACCGGCGGCGCCTGGAGCAGATCCTCATCAAACTCCTCGACAATGCGGTGAGCTTTACGCCCGACGGCGGGGAGGTCCGGCTGATCGTGTCGGAGCTCCTCAGGACCGAGCGGGATGTTACGCTGGAGTTCACGGTCAGCGATACGGGTGTCGGCATACCCAGCGAAAAAATGTCCGACATTTTCGCCCCCTTTGAGTACGGAGGTGTTGTGGAGCGCGAGAAGGAGAACATCGGGATCGGCCTCACCCTGGCCCGCAACTATGCGGAGGCCATGGACGGCACGATCACGGTGGACAGCACGCCGGGCAGAGGGACCGAGTTCCACGTCACGGTGACCCTGCCGGTCGTCTACGAGGAGACGCCGGGGCATGGCGCGGGAAGGAAAGAGTCAGAAAAAACCTATGATTTTTCCGGCAAGAGAATCCTGGTGGTGGAGGATCACCCGCTGAATCTGGAGATCGCAGACAGAATGCTCCGGGAGAGCGGATTCACCGTCGTCAGAGCCATCAACGGCGAGGAAGCTGTCCGGATCTACAAGGACAGCGAGACGGATTTCGACATCATACTCATGGATATCCGGATGCCCGTCATGGACGGACTGGAGGCTACCCGCCGGATCCGGAACATGCACCGGCACGACTCCCGGGATATCCCGATCATCGCCATGACAGCGGCTGCTTTTGAGAATGATATCCGTCAGAGCTTTGCTGCCGGCATGAACGACCACCTGGCCAAGCCCATCAACCCCAGGAAGCTCTACGCTACCATCGAGAAGTTCGTGGGCATGAAAAAATAAGTGTTTGACAGCCCGACCGGCCTCTTCTGCAAAACGGCAGAGCAGGCCGGTCTTTTTTACTGGCTGCGGTCCGGCGGGCAGGCGTTTAATCGTTACAGTTTTTTTATATTTAAGGTTTTTCAGGGAGATTTTATGATATAATCAGGTTTGTTCCGCCTGCCCGGCTGGAAGGGAGCTGAATATGGAGGGCAGGAGTCATTTACGGGACAAAATACTAATGGGGAGTTAACATGGACAAAGACAGAATCATGGCGACAGAGTATTCTTCGGAGAAACCGGACCGTGTGCCGGAGGAAGCTGCTGCTTTATCAGGGGCAGAATACTCTTCGGAGAAGCCGGACCGGGTACCGGAGGAAGCTGCTTTATCCGGAGCGGACTATTCTTCGGAAAAACCGGACCGTGTGCCGGAGGAGGCCGCTGCGTTATCGGAAGCGGACTATTCTTCGGAAAAGCCGGACCGTGTGTCGGAGGAGGTCGCCGCATCACCGGGAGATGATTATTCTTCGGAAAATACAGACCGTGTGCCGGAGGAGGAGGCCGCCGCATTGTCACAGGCCGATTTTTCTTCGGAGAAAACGGAGCCGGATGGGGAGCTCCCGGATATGACGCCGGAGCCGCCTGATCATGAGATGGTCGAAGCCGTGATGGCCAGGATCGTCGAGGAGACCGTGGGGGATATACCCGAGCCCGCGCCGCAGCCTGCGCCGGAAAAGAAGAGAATGCCGGCATGGCGCAAGGCCCTGCTCATCCTGGCGGGGGCCCTGGGACTGGCCTGTGTCGTGGTATATTTTTACTATGCGCTCAGCTACCGCGGAAAATACCTGGTCGGGACCTACATCAACGGGATCGACGCGAGCGATATGACACCTGCGGAGATAGAGGAAGTCATTCGGAACCGCGTGGAGGACTACAGTCTTCATCTGACATTCCGGGACGGCGAGGAGGAGGTCCTGACGAATGGGGACGTCGGTTTTCATTTTGTGTCTGACGGGGGAGCGGAGCAGATCCTGAAAGACCAGAATATTTTCGCCTGGTTCATGGGCTATTTCGACCGGTACTGGCCTCACACGATCGGCGAGGCCTATGACTTCGACCGGGGCATGATGGAGGAGGCCCTCCTGGCCCTCCCGGAGCTGTCGGAGGACTACCAACAGGCGCCGACGGATGCCTGCCTGGTCCGGGAAGGCGATTTTATAGCCATTCAGCCGGAGACTCAGGGGAATACGCTCATATTCGATCAGCTGAGCGAGGTCGTTGCAGGCGCAGTAAGCGAAGCCAGGGGATCCGTCGACCTGCGGGATATCGATGGTATGTATGAGAAGCCGGAGGTCCTGCGAGACGATCCGAACCTTACCCTCCAGATGGCCGACCTGAACGCGTTCGCTTCCGGTGTGACCACCTACAGACTTCCCAAAGGGGAGACCCAGGTCCTGGACCGCAGTACTCTCATCAACTGGCTGTCTGTGACGGAGGGCGGATATTACTACATCAATGTCCATGATCTGCATGACTACTGTGAGAAGTACGTGGGTGAACTGGCAGACCGGATCGATCAGGTGAACCATGACCGGGTATTCCATTCGACTAATTTCGGGGATATTTATTTTGACACCGACGAGTGGGGCTACGTCATTGACCGGGAAGCGGAGGTGGAGCAGCTCTACAATGACCTCTGCAATAAGGTCAGCAGCGACCGGGAGCCTGCCTACAGTCTGTTCAAGGAGTATGACGACACCTACGGGGGCAAGTATGTCGAGGTGGATATCACCAACCAGAGGATGTACCTCTATGAGAACGGCGAGAGGATCCTGTCCTCTGACTGTGTGACCGGCACGGACAACGCTTCGAGGCGGACTGTCACCGGCGTGTACTCGATCTATTACAAGCAGAGGAACCGGACGCTGCTGGGGCAGCCGGACGCGAACGGTAATCCATCCTACTCGTCCTTCGTCTACTATTGGATGGCCTTCTACGGTGGGTACGGTCTCCACGATGCGACCTGGCGGAGCAATTTCGGAGGCTCCATTTACAAGTATTCCGGGTCCCACGGCTGCGTCAATCTGCCGTATTCGGTAGCCAAGGAGCTCTACAGTCTGGTCGAGGTCGGAACACCTGTCATTGTGTTCAAAATGTAATACTGATAGTATCCGGTTTTGAAATACAAAACCGCTAAAGCTGTCTTTCCTGCCCTGTGGGACCAAAATACTGAGAGGATTGCGGCCGGGGCTGCATTCCCGGCTTCCGGACTGCTGCCCGGCACCTCACGGCGCATCATAAAAGCCGCCCTGTCAGGCGACGCGGAAACGTGTGGGCACTTCACACTGTGAAGGCTCACGCAGAGTCCGCGCGGTCTGACAGAGCGGCTTTCCTGGTCAGGCAAGAGAGAGCAGGTCCAGCGGTTTCGTGAGACAGGCGATGGGGGAGTCCACATTTCCGAAGCCGTATGCCGCAAAAATGATAGGCACACCGGCTTCCCTGCAGGCACTCTCATCACCGGAAGTATCTCCGACGTAGCAGGGAGCGGTCAGGTGATGATCCGCCACGATCTTCTGGATATTGCCCGCCTTCTCAAGGCCGGTATCCCCCGGGCAGAGGTGGGCGGTGACATAAGGGGCCAGCCCGTTGGTCTCAAGGAGGACCTCAATGTAGCCTGCCTGGCAGTTGCTGACGATGAAGAGGGGCATTTTCCGGGAGAGGGTCTCGAACACTTCCCGCACGCCGTCGTAGACAGGGACGGGGTGGGAGAGCAGGTATTCATTTTCCAGGTCGCATGCCCGCTCGGAGATGGCGATGGCTTCCGCGGGAGGCAGGTCCGGGAAGAGGGACAGGCCGATGTCGGGGAGAAGCTTGCCGAACTCACGCTTAAGCCGGGCACCTGTAAGGTGCGCGGTGGGGGCATTGGCCTCGGCGGCTGCCTGCTTCCAGCAGTCCGCTACGGTCTCCGTGGAGTCCCAGAGGGTTCCGTCCACGTCAAAGATGATGGCATCCATATGGATCCTCCTTTTTGCTGGCTGATTAATTCAAAAAGTACCTTGTCTCCAAGGCTATTTCAGGTTACACTTGACAGGGCCGAAGGAACTTCGGTTTTATGGAGTATACCAATGGATCCAGAGTTTGTAAAGGCACTCCTTGACTGGTACGGAGAAAACGCCCGCGACCTGCCCTGGCGCAGGACCCGGGATCCCTACGCGGTCTGGGTGTCAGAAATCATGCTGCAGCAGACCCGGGTGGAGGCTGTGATGGGTTATTACGCCCGCTTTCTGGAAGCGCTGCCGGACATTGAGGCCCTGGCCGGTTGTCCTGAGGACAGACTTATGAAGCTCTGGGAGGGTCTTGGCTACTACAGCCGCGTCCGGAATATGCAGAAGGCTGCCGGGCAGATCCTCGCAGACTACAGCGGAAAGATGCCCGGAAGTGCCGCGGAGCTCAGGAAGCTGGCAGGCATCGGCGAGTATACCGCCGGCGCCATCGCTTCCATAGCTTTCGGGCAGCGGGAGCCGGCCATAGACGGAAATGTGCTCCGGGTCTCGGCAAGGTACCTCGGGATCCGGGAGGACGTTACGAGACCGGCTGTGAAAAAGACAGTCCGGGAAGCACTTCTCGCGTCTGACGAGGGAAACACTGATTGGGGCAGCCTCAACCAGGCCTTTATGGACCTTTCAGCCGCGGTATGCCTGGTCAACCGGCCGCCGCTCTGTGAGGCATGTCCGGTGGCAGAGGGCTGCCAGGCAACGGCCCTGGGCCTTACTGACCGGATCCCCAACCGAGGGGACAAGCTTTCGAGGCGGGTCGAGGCGAGGACAGTGCTCCTTTTGCTGGACGGAACGCGGATAGCCATTCGTCGGAGGCCGGATAAAGGGCTTCTGGCCGGGCTTTACGAGTTCCCCTCCATAGCGGGAAAGCTGGCGCCGGACGAGGCTGTCCGGGAGGCGGAGAGACTGGGCGTAACGGCCCTCCGCGTGAAGGCCCTGCCTGCGGCCAGACACGTCTTTACCCACCTCACCTGGGAAATGCAGGCATACGAGATAAAAACAGCCCCGCAGGGGGAAGATGACAAGCTGATTTTTGCGGAACCTTCGGTCATTGAGCAGCGTTACCCGCTGCCCGGTGCCCTGGAGGCCTATGCGGCCCTGTACGGGATACGGATCGGCAGAAGAATAAAGGAGGAAGACACATGAAGATCCTGACTGTAGCCATACCCTGTTATAATTCCGAGGCCTATATGCGCAAGGCTATCGACCATGTCGTCTGCGGCGGCGATGACGTGGAGGTCCTGATCGTCGACGACGGGTCAAAGGACGGGACACTTGAGGTGGCCAGGGAATACGAGGCCCGTTTCCCGGGAATCGTCCGGGCCATTCATCAGGAGAATAAGGGACATGGCGGCGCCGTCAACACCGGTCTTCGCGAAGCCACCGGTCTGTATTACAAAGTGTGTGACAGTGACGACTGGCTGGACTACGATTCCTTCATGAAGGCGCTCAGCATTCTCAAGGAGTTCACGGAGAAGGGGACGGAGGTGGATGCCTTCATTTCCAATTATATCTATGATAAGGTCGGGGCGAAGCACAAGCGGACCATGCACTATACCGGCTTCTTCCCGGAGGACAGGATCTTTACCTGGGATGAAATGAAAAAGCCGCTGGCGGCGGACAAGTATGTGCTCATGCACTCCCTGATCTACAGGACGGCCCTCCTCAGGGAGGCCGGGCTGAATCTGCCGGAGCACACCTTCTACGTCGACAATCTGGTCGTCTTCCAGCCCATGGTGTACGTCAAGACTCTGTACTATCTCAATATGACCATGTACCACTACTACATCGGCCGGGCCGACCAGAGCGTCCAGGAGCAGATCATGATCAAGCGTCTGGACCAGCAGCTCCGGGTGACCCGGATGATGATCGACGAGTACAGGCCGAATCTGGTCGCCAGCACCTCTCAGCTGAACTTCCTGGTCCACTACATGTCCATCATGATGACTGTTTCCTCCGCCCTGCTCCTGAGGAGGGGCGACGCCGAGGCTCTGACCGAAAAGGACGATCTCTGGACCTATCTGAAGAATAAGGACAAGACCCTATACAGGAAGATCCGCAACGGTCTTCTGGGACATGCCTGCAACCTAAAGGGCAGGGTAGGCCGCAGGCTTATGCTGACCTGCTATTCTGTTGCCCAGAAGCTCTACGGCTTCAACTGAAAATGACAACATGACGCAAAAGCACGCGGGGATCGCTCCTCCGCGTGCTTTTTCGAATTGGAATCTATTTGACGATCACCCGCAGCTTCTCGCTGAGGCTGGAGACGTGGAGACTGGTCCGTACACCGCCGGACTCTCCGTCCAGGTGGATCGGTCTTGGACGGTCGGCTTCAATATCTACGGACCGGCAGGTGTAGAAGTGAAGCCCCGGCAGGCGGGTGTGGGCCGCAAAGTAGGCCAGGGGCATCATGGTGACCAGAAACAGTCTGGAGACGCCGCTGACGATGAAGACGTTCAGCAGGCCGTCACCC
>CACXEL010000415.1 GCA_902766655.1 uncultured Lachnospiraceae bacterium
AACGAGGAGGCCGGGTAAGGTCCTCCGCGATTGGGAGGATGCCTCTCTCCCCTGCCGGGCAAGGTCGCTTCATACACATCTCATGACCTTCGGGCATCCGTGGATGCCGCCTAAGCCCTGTCATAAGCAAAAAAGCCTCCGGGCTGCGGATACCGCAGTCCGGAGGCTTTTTCATGTCCTTATTCAATGCAGAGCCTTCACGATCCTGTCAAAGCCCATGAAATGGGAAGCCTTGACGAGGACCGTGTCCCCGGCCGGAATCAGGGAGGCAAGCTCCCCCATCAGCTCTTCCACCGTGTCATAGGAGCGGATCTCCGCCTCCGGCTTCACGCTCCGGATGCCCTCGCCGATGTACTTTGCCAGCTGGCCGATGAGCACATAGGTGTCGATGGCCTTCTCCCCGGCGAAAACACCCACCTCCCTGTGGAGGCGCGCCTCATCCTTTTCGCCCAGCTCACCCATATCGCCCAGGATGGCGGTGGTGTGGCCGGCAACGTCACCCAGGACGCCCAGGCCCGCCTTCATGGACATGGGGTTGGCGTTGTAGCAGTCGTCGATGACGGTATAGTTCTCATTTTCCAGGATGCGGAAGCGGCCGGAGAGGGTCTCAAGCTTCTCGATCCCCGCTTTGATCTCCTCATCGGTCAGGCCGTAGATGCTGCCCACGGCGGCGCCGGCCAGGGCGTTCATCACCATATGTCTGCCCGGGACCGGCACGGTCACGTCGAACTCCCTGTCGTCGATGACGATGGTGCAGGCCGTTCCTTTAAGGCCGAGGGGCCGGATGTTCTCGGCGTAGACCCGGTTCATGGGGCTCATTCCGTAGAAAATGGGGGCGTGCCCGTGGACCTGGTCCACCCGGCAGAGCTTGTCATCGTCACCGTTCAGGATGACCGTACCGTCGAAGGGGACGTACTCAAAGCACTCTGTCTTGGCCTCAAAGACGCCGTCCCGGTCCTTCAGGAACTCCAGGTGGCAGGTGCCGATATTGGTGATGACCATGGTGTCGGGTCTTGCCGCCTTCGCCATCTTCGTCATCTCGCCGAAGTGGTTGATGCCCATCTCGAGGACCGCGATCTCATCCTCCTCCGTCAGGCGGAAGATGGTCAGGGGCAGGCCGATGGTGCTGTTGTAATTTCCCGCAGTCTTGAGGGTGCGGTATTTCTGGGAGAGGACCGAGGCGATCATCTCCTTGGTGCTGGTCTTGCCGACGGAGCCGGTGATGCCCACCACGGGAATCCCCATGGTCTTCCGGTAGAATTCCGCGATCATGAGCAGGGCGTCCTCAGTCTTATTGACCAGGATATGGGGGTAACCGGCCGCCTTCTCCTCCTTCTCGGTCAGCGTCAGCAGGGCGCCGGCCTCCATGACCTGGGAAATGAAATCATGGGCGTCTACCCTGGCTCCCTTGATGGGTGCGAAGAGACAGCCCGGTTCCGCCTTGCGGCTGTCGATGACGACGCCGGTAATCTCCTTATCCAGGATCGCGTCGCAGTCCACAAGGGTTCCGCCGCAGGCTGCGGCGATGGTTCTTGGTGTCAGATTCTTCATGTTTTTCCTTTCTGTAAGCCGGAATGCCGGCTCTCAGCGTTCCCCGTACTTGGCGAAGGACACGTCGATGAGCTTCTGGCAGAAGGCCGGATAATCCATGCCCACGACCGCCGCCTCCTGGGGCATGAGGGAGGTGGGCGTCATGCCCGGCAGGGTGTTGGCCTCCAGGCAGAAGAACTCGCCCTCGCTGTTCATCATGAAGTCCATGCGAGCATAGGACTTCATGAGGAGGGCGTGGTAGGCCTCCTCGGCGTAGCGCTGCATCTTTCTGGTCAGGGCCTCGGAGAGCTCTGCGGGGCAGGTCTCCACGACCGCGCCGGCGGTATACTTGTTCTTGTAGTCGTAAAAGCCTTCCTTCGGGGCGATCTCGATGACGGGAAGGGCCTTGCCCTCAATGACGCCGACGGAGAACTCGCGGCCGGCGATGTAATCCTCCACGATGACCTTGGGCTCAAGCTTGAAGGCCTCCTTGAGCGCCTGCAGATACTCCTCCTCACTGCGGACGATATAAACGCCCACGGAGGAGCCGCCGCAGACCACCTTCACGACCAGCGGAAAACAAAGCCCCGCCTCTGCCAGATCCGGCAGCACCGCGTCGTTCCTTTGGATCGTAACGCTGCGCGGGACGGGAACGCCCGCCTCCCTCAGCACAGTCTTCGTGAGGCTCTTGTCCATGGCCATGGCAGAGCTCAGGTAACCGGTACCGGTGTACTTGATCCGGAGCAGGTCGAAGGCCGCCTGGACCTTGCCGTTCTCTCCGTTCTCCCCGTGAAGGGCCAGGAATACTATGTCAGACATCTTGCAGAGGCGGGTCACATTGGGGCCGAAGAAGCTCCTCTCCCGGTTGGCCACAGCGATCTCAAGGAAGGGATCGTTGCTCCGGATATAGGCGGCCGCCTCATCCACGTCATACATCTCAGGAAATGCATCCATGAGGTCGACTTCCTCGCTGCCGAAGAATACGTCCAGCAGGATGGCCTTGTGGCCAAGGCTCCTCAGGGCCTTGCAGACGCCGGTTCCCGAAACGATGGAGATCTCCCTCTCCGTTGAAATTCCTCCGCATAAGACTACTATATTCATCTGTTCACTCCATTCCGCTGCCGGGCAGCAGGTTTCAGATTTTTTTATTTGTTGTGACGCTTCAATGCCTGCATGTGTCAGGCTGCCCGGAAGCGTCCTTTTCTCTTTTCAAATGAAAGCCACTCACCGCTCAGCCTTCCGCGGCCTCAGGTAAGGCCGCATCTTGTGCCTTGCAGCATGCTCAGATGAGCTCCAGGCGCCGCATGGCCTTCCAGATCCCGTCCTCATGGAGAGGCGCGGTCACCAGGTCCGCATGCTTCTTGGCCCCCTCGGCGCCGTCACCCATGACGACGGCACAGCCGGCCGCGTCCAGCATGCCGATATCGTTGGCGCCGTCCCCGAAGGCTACGGTGTCCCTGAGATCCGCGCCGAGCAGACGGCAGACCTCGCGGATGCCGGTCCCCTTGTCAAAGCCCTTCGGGACCAGCTCAGCCACCGTGCGGCTGTGGATCATGCACTCGAAGCGGTCGCCGAAGACCTCCCGGATCACGCCCTCGTGCCCCGGCGGCATGCAAATCGTAAGCTTCGTAATATCGATGTCGCCCCTGTGGTCCTCGATCTCAACGAGACGGCTGCCCATCCTCGAGCTCAGCAGATTTCCGTAGCGGACGTCCAGAAAGGCCTTCCGGTCGATGTAGGAGTACTCCTTTCCCTCCAGCACCGGCGTGCATCCGCATCCGGCGCAGAGCGCAAGGGCCTCTTCCGTGAAGTCCCCTCCCATCCGCCGGTAGAAAATGACGGCCTCGTCGGCCCCCTGCTCCGTCACAGGTCCGGGGACGGGCTTCATTTCCGGTGTCGGCAGGGATCTTATGGACCCGTCCGGCGCGATCTCGGCCCAGTCGGGCTTCACCTTTCCGGCCAGCTGCGTCAGCTCGATCTGCATACCGCAGCTCGACACGATTCCGTCGAAGCCCAGCTCGTAGAGGAGGGGCTCATGGAGGTAGCTCCGGCTGCGGCCGCTGTTTATGAGGCAGAGGTGGCCGCGGCGCCGGGCGGCGGCTATGGCCTCCCGCGTGCTGTCCGGCACATACTGCTCGCGCCCGGTCCAGAGGGTATTGTCAATGTCAAAGAAAAGCAGAGAGCTCATGAAGTGTAACCGCCCTCTCCTTCCACGGAAGGTGTCTCGGCGTTCCCGCCGGCGGGCTGGACCTTCACGATTTTCTGAAGCAGCTCCCGCTTTAAGACGAGGCTCTTGCCGAAGGGGTTGACCACCAGGGCGGCCAGCTTCTCATTGCGGATGACGTCCAGCGAGCACCGGGTGGCGGGGATATTGGCCCAGATGAACTTCTTGACCTGGTCCTTGGGTATGTCCGCCCGGGAAGCGAACACCGGGTAATGAAGGCCACCCTTGGGTGTATTCAGAAATGCCGGGACCAGCCGCACGGGCTTGACCGGCTTATACTGCCTTCCCTGCTGCCTGGCGAGAGCCATGGCCTCGGCGTCGGACTTTTCCAGGACCATCTGCATGGGCACCACCACGACGGTGTCCCCCAGGCAGCGGATGGCGGCCTCCAGGGCCTTGGGCGTGCGCTGCTCATGGTACTGGTCGATCATGTAGCTGAGGAGCTTGCCCTTGGCTTCCATCTCCTCCTGCTGGGCTTTGGCCTTCTCGCGCCTTTCCTGGATCTCCTCGGGAGAGAGCTTCTTCATGCCGCCCGCCTGTTCCGGGAAAGTGAAGGGAGCTCCCTTGGCCTCGGAAGCGTCAGGCGCTGCGCCGGCCTCCTCAGCCGGCATATCCGAAGGCGTAACATCTTCTTCCACCGCCTCCGGCTCCTCCTCAGGAAGGGCCTCCTCCGGTTCTTCTGCCGCATCCTGGGCGGCTTCCGCCTCCCCGTCCGTCGGCTCCTCCGGCAGGGAAACGGCTTCATTTTCGGCCGTTTCCGCGGGGGCTTCCTCCTTTTTTCTCCTGAATATATCAAACAGACCCATCTGAATCCTCCTTGAAAGCATATAGCGTTAGTATAGCGCAAATGTTTCTCCATTTCAACGACTGGATAGGGGAGAATTGGGGGCTGCCCGGCATAAAAAAGGGGAGGGTCCTCATTTCCCGAAAGTCTTTGGGAAATGAGGACCCTCCCCTTTCTATAAGCTCCCAATCAGGCGATCTGCAGCGCAACTCCCAGCCCGCACAGAAGTGCCCCCGAGACAGCCCAACAGCCACGCCCCAGAGTGGAGCCGTTGGCGCGGCCGAAGGTGTAGCCCCCGGCTGCCGCCGCCAGGTCTCCGCAGAAGACGGCTGCCATGAGGCCGCCGAAGCTGACCTCCAAAAGCCCGCAGACCACGCCGGCCATGAGGTCCGGAACGCAGGACTTAAGGCACAGGAGGGTGTCGTGGCGGATATCCACGGTCTCCATCCGGTGCTCCAGGAAGGAGTCCCGGCTGAGGGCCCGGAGGAGGAGCCTCGACCCGGCTCCGATCAGGATCAGCCCGGATACCAGGTCGATCCAGAATATCTGCCGGCCGCCCAAATCTGACTTGAGGATCCACTTGCCCAGGCCGTAGCCCGCGCAGGATGCGGCCAGGAAGACCGCGCCGAAGATCAGTGCCATGAGAAGGACCCTGCCGTCAAGCCTGACCAGCATGGCGCCCCTTCTCTCCACCAGGCCAAAGACGCACAGGCTGAGAGCGATTGTCACGATTGCTATCACGATGAACTGCATTTTCTCTCCTTTCTCACGCCCTGCAGCCTTCCCGGGCAGCTGTTAATCAGTCTTCGCCGACAGCTTCCGTCTTGTAAATGAACTTCACGCTGCTGTCCGTGCCTTCCTTTGCTCCGCTGAAGGTCGTGTAGCTGTTGGAAGCGCCGCGGATGGCCTGAAGTCTGTCTCTCAGGTCCTTGATATCCGTCTCATAGAAGTCGGCGATCTTCTCGATGCCGTCCTCGTTCAGGGTCGCGATGCCGTCCTTGAGCTCCACGGAGCCGTCCAGGATCTTGGCGATGCCTTCCGCCAGGGCGTCCGAGCCTTCAGCCAGGGCTTCGGCGCCGTCGAGAAGGGCCTTTGAATTGTCGTCCAGTGTGGCCACTCCGGAAGCAAGCAGAGAGGCGCCGGACTTGAGGGTGCCGAGACCCTCAGCCAGGGAGGCGGCGCCGTCTGTGAGCTTCTCAGAGTTTCCGTTCAGGGTCTTAGTGCCCTTCAGCAGGGCCTTCATGCCCTCTGTCAGGTCGCCCAGACCCTTGTCCAGGGCGGAAGCGCCCTCTGTCAGAGCGGCAGAGTTGCCGCTGAGCTTGGACGTGCCGTCGGCAAGCGCCTCAGCGCCATCCTTCAGAGTATTCAGACCATCCTTCAGGCTGTTCGCGCCGTCCGTCAGGGTCTTGTTGTTCTTCGTCAGCTCTTCCGTGCCCTTCTTCAGGGTGCCTGCGCCGCTGTCGATGGCGCCCAGGCCCTCAGAGAGCTTGTCGGCGCCGCCAGTCAGGGAAGCTGAGCTGTCAGTCAGCTTGGAAGCGCCCTCCGCAAGGGCGGCTGCGCCGCTGCCGATCTGGCCTGCGCCGGCCGTATAAGCGCTGACGCCGTCCGCAAGGCTCTTCGCGCCGGCCTGAAGGGCGGGCACGCCCTTCGTCTCGTCGGCCATGGAGGATACGCCGGCAAGGAGCTGGTCCACACCGGCCGTGTAGGAGGCAAGTCCCTCAGAGAGGGCATTCACGCCGGCGGCAAGACCCGGATCTTCCTCAGTCCCGTTGCCGGAGACGGCCGCATTCAGCTGTGCAGCGCCGGCTGCCGCCTGGCTGACGCCGGAGGCGTAGGCCTTGACGCTGTCACAGAAGCCTCCTTCGGAGGCGGCCTTGGCGTTCAGGGAATCAATGCCATTTCTC
>CACXEL010000416.1 GCA_902766655.1 uncultured Lachnospiraceae bacterium
ACGTCAACTATTGAAACCGCCGTGTACCGAACGGTACGCACGGTGGTGTGAGAGGACGGGGGTCAATCACCCCCTCCTACTCGATTCCCTCGATTTTTACATTGACAAGGAACATCTTAAGGCATATTATATCGTTAAACGATATCAAGTAACGATATTGCAGGAGGTCCCTTATGCCCAAGAAGTCTATGGTCATTCTGACTGAATCCATGTTTTATGTCCTGATGGCATTTCAACAGGGGGAGATGTGCGGAATAGACATTGTCGATTATATTGAACGGCGCACATATGGCCGTGTACGGCTCGGACCCGCAACGCTTTATACAATTCTTGGCAAGTTCGAATCCGAGAGATACATTCGCGAAGTAAATGTAGAAGGGCGGAAGAGAACGTACGCAATTACGGCAAAAGGACAGGAAGCCTACACCGCGGAGCTGGCTCGACTGAAACAATGCATCGCTGACGCTGAAGGAGTTTGATGGTCAATTCATTCACATAAATCTTGATTCGGAACAAAGGATACTGATTCTCAAATCCAGATGGAGGACTTAACATGAGCCTAAAAACCAATCTCTGCCGCTATACGGTCCGTTTCTTTCCATGTCCATACTATGACATCATTGCCGTAGAGACTTGGCTCGAGGATATGGCTGCAGAAGGCTTGTTCGTTTATAAAATTATTTCTGCTATGGACCTTGCTGTCTTTGAACGCCGTGAACCGATGCAGGTCAGATTTCGTCTGGAGGTGGAGACGGATGGCTTTGTCAAAATGCTGAAAGATGAAAAAGGCCCTTCCGAAGAGCAACTGGAGCTGAGCAAGGAATTTGGTTGGGAATATATAGCTCAGTACGGGCAGTTCTATATTTTCTGTAACCATGACCCTGGTGCCAGGGAAATGAATACCGACCCCGCGGTTCAGGCCATGGCGCTTGACATCGCCGGGAAGAGCCATCGGCCGTCATGGATTACCATTGCGTTCGTTTTCATTTCTGTGATTTTCAATATCGTCAGGGAGAGACCTCTTAGTTTTCTGGCGAGTGGTGGCGCGTTTGCACTGAGTATATATTTATTTACTATCTTTCTGTTAGGCGTCTGGGTATGGATCATTATCCATGAGTACAAGATTTATCGTTTCTACAGGAAGCTGCAGGATGCTCTGAACAATGGAGAAGATTGGGCAGATGAAGGCATGAGAAGACTCTCGCCATATTCATCAAACTGGCGAAAATGGCCGAAGTGGTTCATTTACCGAAGAATGATGGTGTTGATGCTTATTTTAGGGATGAGTGCGATTTTGATCATGTTCTGGAATGAGGAGAGTGTTTACCTGCCGCTTGGTTCCTACGAAGGTACACTGCCTTTCCCGACAATTCAAAGTTTTGCAGGGGCTGATGGCAATGACTATATACCGAATCCGTACTCGGAGGAGCCGAATCCCTCCGTCTGCGAGGAAGCGAGTATAGTAGCCTCGCAATATACTTCCTACACAGAATTAGCCCGTGTCAAGACACGGGATGAAAAGTGGATCGGCGGGTATCTGCATGTAGATTATTACGAAATGCGGGGGTCTTTGCTTGCCAGAGTTCTCGCCTGGGAGCTCTACAGAGACAGCAAACCTGGACGGTGGGCAGCCTTGGATGCATCTCACCTGAACGCCGACTATGCCTACATGTATCTGTATTATAATGAAGAGCCGACGATGATCATCCGAAAAAAGAATATTGTCGTCATGGCAACATTTTCACAGTATGAGGAATGCGAACAGATTCCGGAGGAAGTATGGTCGGCTGTCATTTGTGACAGTGTTTGAGCTTTCATCAGCAATCCTTTGATTTCGAGAAGAATGCCCCGCCTTTTATACATGTCTGTTGAAAGCGGTATTCAGAGATGTCATAATGATAATGAAGACCGGCAAACCTGTGAACACTGAAAGGAGGACTCAATGAAACGAAAAGTTACGAAGCTTTGTCTTATTTTCGCGCTTGTCATGATGTTTAGTGCAATCCCCTGCAGGGCGGAGGCTTCGGGCGGCAGCATTGCCAGTCTCAGCCTTACGCAGATCTGCAATGCCGTCAACAAGCACTACGCCCAGGTCAATCCGATGGCGCCCCTGGTGGTATTTCCGTCCGAGGCCATAAAAAAGGACTTTGGATATATCCTGATCCTTCGCTACCGGGACAGAGATACGGCCAATACCATGTATGGCGGGCTCTACGTCTATCTCGACACGGGCAAGGCCGAAGATGAGTACGGTGATGTATGGTACATCCGGCTGCCCGGCGCGACGTCGGCCTTCAAGGCCTACAACAGGGCTGACGGGATCAGGCTTGCCTGGAACAAGGTCTCCGGTGCGACCGGATACTATATCTATCGCAACAAGACCAGGATCGCGACCATCAAGGGCGGCTCTACGCTCACTTATATCGACAAGACCGCCACTGCAAACGGGGCCAGGTATACCTACAAGATCGTTGCCAGAAATTCCGTGGGCAAGAGCGCAAAGTCCAGATCGGTCAAAATCTATCGCGTGTTGACCCCGGACATTACTGCCCTCAAAAGTATTACTGCCGGCAGGATGACCGTCCAATGGCGGAGAAATGCCAAGGCATCCGGCTATGTCATTCAGTATTCCCGGAACAAGAATTTCAGCGTCAGAAAGAATGTTTACGTGAGAAGCAGAAATGTCGTATCCAAGACAATCACTGGTCTGTCCAAGGGGAAGGTCTATTATGTCAGGATCCGGACATATAAGACTGTAAGCGGCAAGAAATATTATTCGGGTTGGAGCAAGGTCAAACGTGTCGTTGTGAAGCGCTGAGCAGCATGTAAAAATCGGGGACGGCCTTTCTTCTCTAAATCATTGATTTATTGAAGAAAGGTCCGTCCCCGATATTCGTCAAGTCAGTTTTCCCGGAGGCGTACCGCGTCAGCGGCGCGCCTTCTTTTTTCGTCGTCCATGGCTGCGTAATGCCGGCGTGTCGTGTTCACGTCCTTGTGGCCCAGGACGTCGGCCACCAGGTAGATATCGCCAGTCTCTCTGTAGAGGGCGGTGCCGTAGGTACTGCGGAGCTTGTGCGGCGTGATCTTTTTTGTCGTTGTGACGGCTGAGGCGTATTTTTCGACCAGGTTCTCCACGGCCCGGACACCCATGCGCCGGCGCTGGGTCGAGAAGAAGAAGGCGTGCTCATCGCCGGGAGCGGGCGTGATGCCCTTGCGGATGTCCAGGTATCGCTTCAGGGCGGCCTCGACCTCGCTGCCGAAATAGACCAGGGCTTCATTTCCGCCCTTGCGGACGACGCGGAGGCAGTTGCTGCGGAAATCCACGTCCTCGACGTCAAGACCGACGCATTCGGAGACGCGGATGCCGGTACCCAGGAGCAGTGTTACAATTGCCAGGTCGCGCTCCCGGGTCTTCTCGTAATATTTCAATGCCTGCCCGGTGAGAGTGCTCCCGCAGTGCTCGATGTAATCGAGCAGCATGGCGACCTCGTCCGACTCCAGGCGGATGATGGTCTTCTCGCGGATCTTCGGCATGTCCACAAGGACCGTGGGATTGGCCTCGACCATCTGGCGCTTGTAGAGGTAGGCGTAGAAGGTCCTCAGAGCCGAGATTTTGCGTTTTATGCCTGAGAGCGAGTTCGTGATGCGGTCCTGGGAGCCAACGCGGTCCTCGGGCCCCTCGTAGAGCTTGAGGTACTCCATGTACTCCTCGATGTCGGAGGCCGTGAGGGAGCCGAGCTCCTCCAGGGTGAAATCCCGCAGGTCGTAAGAGGCGAAAATGGGGTTATTTTTCTTAAGATATTCAAAGAATACGCGGAGGTCGTAAGCGTAAGATATTCTTGTCCTTGTCGTGGTCGTCGGCTCGATGGACCGGAAGAAATCGCGGACGTAGGGCGGGAGAGCGGAGAGGACGTCGCGGAGACGGAGGATGTTGTTCTGGTCGTTCTCCTCGCGGAAGGTGGTCTTTTTGGCCATGGTAAGCTCCTTGAAACAATGGTTTACATAATTTGATTTGCTGAAGAATTCTTTGTCAACGGGCTTTCTTCGGGTGCTTCAGATGCACTGTCGCGTACACGGCTTTTCCTGAAGCAGGGACCTTCCGTATTGTCACTGCCTGTGAGTCATTTCATCTGTAAGGCGCATTGTTATCCAGGCCCGTTCTCTCGTTATCATTTATGATGCGGATCCAAAGCTTCGCCTCACCTGCGCCAGGAACCGCTCGGCGATCGGCGTAAAAGTCTGATACCGGTTCCAGATCAGGTACAGCTTCGTCTCCAGCCTGGGTGCCAACGGCCGAAAAGCCAGCCCGCTCTCCGGCGATACGTCCACCAGATGGCGGAAGGTCAACTGATAACCCAGGCCTTCGCGGACGAACATGGATGCGTTGTAGGCCAGCCGGAAGGAACCTTCCAGGTGCAGGTCTCCGAACCTGTCCCCGGCCCATTCCCGGATATCGCCCTCCCAGCCCTGCTCTGAAGTGAAAAGGGGCAGGCCGGCCAGGTCGTCGATCCCGATCTCCGCCTTTGCCGCAAGTGGCGCATCGGCGGGAAGGATCAGCCCCCAGATATCCCCCTCGGGGAAGAGGAGCGAATCGTATTTTCTGGCGTTGGGGGTATCACATACGACGGCGAAGTCCAGGAGTCCCTTGTCCAGCTTCTCGGTGACCTGCTCGGTGTCTCCGCTGGTGATGTGGTATCGAAGGCCCGGATACTGCTCCTTGAGAAGCCGGAGCTCCTGGGCAAGAAAACGGATCTGGTAGGACTCTGCCAGACCGAAATAGAGCTCTCCGCCGGTGATATCGTCGAGGGAAAGGAACTCCTTCTCGATCTTGTCCGCCATCCTGACCAGGTCGTCGGCCCGGTCCCGCAGAAGGACGCCTTCCTCCGTGAGAGAAATGCTGAAGCTGTGGCGGACGAAGAGCTTCTTGCCGAGTTCGTCCTCGAGGGCCTTCAGTGTTTTGGAGAGCGTGGGCTGCGTGACGTGGAGCAGCTCGGCGGCTCTGGTCATATTTTCTTCCCGCGCGACGGCGAGAAAATAGCGCAAGGTCCTTATTTCCATGGGACAGGTCCCCTTTCCTGAGGGATTTGATATTCTTGATAAGAATATCATAGTGTTTATTATAATTATCGGCGCCGGACAATGCAAGGGAAACATGGCCTGCGTGAATCCCAATGGCTGTTTCGACAGTGAGAAAGCGAGGCATGCCGCCATGCGGACCTTCCTGTTCCTGAAGTGAACACTGTCCGGGAAATGGGTTCTTGCGCGCGGTCCTCATTTCCGCTATGCTGATGATATGACAAATGAAAACACAGGGAGATGCTCGCATGATCAGGAATGTGGTATTTGACATCGGCAACGTGCTGGCCGATTTTCGCATCAAGGAATTTTTACAGGAAAAAGGGCTGGACGGGCCTGCCATCAGGCGGGTCCTGAAGGCGTCCGTCATGAATCCCTACTGGGGCAGATTCGAACGCGGGGAAGTGTCGGAGGAGGAGACCATTCGTGCCTTCATAGAGGCGGATCCCGGGATTGAAAGGGAGCTCCGCATCGCTTTCACGGACCTAGGCGGTATGCTGACCATCAAGGATTATGCGATTCCGCTGGTCAGGTCGCTAAAAGGGGCGGGCTATCGGGTCTTCTACCTGTCGAACTACTCAAAGAAGGCCTACGACGAGTGCGGTGAATCCCTTGCCTTTATGCCCTTCATGGACGGCGGTCTGGTCTCCTTCCGGGTCGGCATGACTAAGCCGTCGCCGGAGATGTATCGGAGGCTTCTGGATGACTATGGCCTCAGGGCGGATGAGTGCGTTTTCGTGGATGATACGCCGGAGAATGTCGAGGCTGCCAGGGCGCAGGGCTTTGCGGGGATTGCATTTTCTTCTTATGAACAGCTGGTTGGAGAACTCGCCGGGCTGGGAGTTGTCCTTGGGTGAACGCGGCAAATGCAGACATGCCCGGTGACGGCTCCTTCGAATTCGTCTCTGAGGGAGCTGCCATTGGGTGCAGGCGGATATTACAGGTACAGAAGGAGCAGGAACATATGTTGAAGGATTCTATCGTTGTCAACCGACTGAAGCTGCGGAACAGGATCGTGATGCCGCCGATGGCGACCGGGAAGGCGGTCCACGGCGTGCCGGATGAGGGGCTTGTCGCATACTATGCCGCGCGGGCCGCGGGAACGGGTCTCATTATTCTGGAGCACGAATACGTCTCCCCGGAGGGCATGGCGCACGACAACCAGCTCTCCATGGCGGATGATTCCGTGATTCCGGCCTACAGGCGCCTTACGGATGCGGTCCATGAGCGCGGGGCGGCGATTTTTGTGCAGATCAATCACGCCGGCGGGCGCGCCGAGGGCAGCGGGCTGCCGGCGCTGAGCCCCAGCGGCATTTCCATCTGGGATAAGGTATCGGGGCTTTTGACGATGACGGTGGATGATATAGAGCGGGTAAAAGAGTGCTTTGCGGCGGCTGCGCTCCGCGCGAAGGAGGCTGGCTTTGACGGCGTGGAAATCCACAGCGCCCACGGTTATCTCCTGAACCAGTTCTATTCGCCTCTGACCAACCACAGGACGGACGAGTATACCGGACAGACGATGGCGGGAAGGTCCCGACTGCACGCGGAGATCCTTCGGGCTGTCAGAGCGGCGGTGGGAGAAGACTACCCGATCGCCATCCGGTTCGGCGCCTGCGATTACATGGAAGGAGGAAGCCGGATCGAGGAGATTCCCGAAGCCTGCCGGATCTTCCCTGAAGCCGGCGCGGACCTGCTGGATATTTCCGGCGGGCACATCGGATTTGTCCTGAAGGGCAGGACCGAGCCCGGCTGGTTCGCCGAGCTCA
>CACXEL010000417.1 GCA_902766655.1 uncultured Lachnospiraceae bacterium
ACTTTACAGTGTAAAAAATGAATGAACCGATGAATATACACTGCTAAACTGACAATAATGATTGTCTGGTGAGAGTTGGACAAGCTGCTTTATTGTTCACACAGAATAACGTCGAGACGGTTATTCTATTGTCCCAACAAAAGCCAGATGAATATATCCATATAGATTTGGACCTGAAAGAGATTGATGATTTTATCATTTGTCAATGGTTTTCTCTTCAGATGGTATTACACGGAGAAAGCGTTGACACAGGACCAACCTGGAGGCCAAAGCTCAGGACTATGAACTTCCGTAGCAGGATACGGCCCCTTACTCAATTAATTCCCCCAGGAGGATGACAGATGAATTATCTTGAAAATTACTACAATCACTACGACGAAGAAGGCCGTCTTCTATACAGGCACGGTCAGGTGGAGTACATCACCACCCAGAAGTACATTCATCGGTGCATCGAAGCGTGTTCGGCCGGAAAAATCCTGGAGGTCGGTGCCGGGACAGGCCGGTACAGCGTATCCCTGGCCAGGGAAGGCTTTCAGGTCACCGCCGTTGAACTGGTTGCGCATAACATTGACCAGCTGAAGCGGAAGCTGGACGGATCCGAGAAGATCACTGTGCTCCAGGGAAATGCCCTGGACCTGTCTGCATTTGATGACGGGAGCTTTGATATTACGCTCGTGCTGGGCCCCATGTATCATCTCTACTCAAAGCAGGAGAAGGTGCAGGCGCTGTCCGAGGCAGTCCGCGTGACAAAGCAGGGCGGCTATATCCTGGTGGCCTACTGTATGAACGAGCCGACGGTGGTCCAGTATGTGTTTGGAGAGAACACGCTCTCGGAGCACCTGGATTCTCATATGCTGACAGAGGACTGGCACTGCATCAGCGAACCCAAAGACCTCTTTGAACTGATCCGCACGGAGGAAATAGCGGAGCTGGATGCGGAGGTCCCGGTGGAGCGCATCAAGCTCGTGGCCACGGACGGCGCCACGAACTATATGCGTCCTGTTATCGATTCCATGACCGACGAGGTCTTCGGGAAATGGCTGGAATACCATCTTGCCATCTGCGAGCGGCAGGATCTGATCGGAGCCTCCCATCATACACTGGACATTTTGAAGAAAAATGCCGGAAAATGAAGACAAGATGAAAAAGGCCCTGCCCCGTTCATGGGGCAGGACCTTTTCGTCTGTCAATGTCTGATTGGTTCTCCGGACAGGAGCCGGAGCCTCACCCCGGGAGCACTTTCTTATTGCAGCGCCGCCTTGAGGACCGCAAGGTTCTTTTCCATGGCGGCCAGGTAGTCGGCTCCGGCGTCGATATCTGCCGAGGTGACGGACTGGAGGGAGTCCAGGCTCAGGATCTGCTGGTCCTTGGCCGAGGTATTCTCGACAATCGTTTCCGCGATCCGATGATCAGACCCTTCGATGGTCAGAACGCTGTGGAGTGAGAGCTCATCCACCTTGCCGGCGAGGAAGGTGACAGTTTCGAAGCTGGCATCGGTCTCCGCGGAGCAGCCGGCGAAGGCGGCATAGTAGGAAAGACCGTAATCGTCCGCCAGGTAACGGAAGGGGAAGCGGTCACCAAAGAGGAGGGTGGAGACCTGTGCTTCCGCCACGGTGTCAGCGTAGGCCTGGTCCAAGGTGGCCAGCTTGGTGCAGTAGGCGTCAGCGTTGGCGGTGTAGGCCGCGGCATTGTCGACGTCGATGGAGGAGAGCGTTTCGGAGATGGCCTTCACAAGAACAGAAGCGTTGCGGAGAGAGAGCCAGACGTGCTCATCGTACTCAGGGCCCTCTTCGCGATCATGTTCTTCGTCGGCATGCTCTTCCTCCTGCATGCCCTCGACGATCTCCTCCTCCTTGGCGGACTCCCCAAGGATGTCCAGAAGATTCAGGACGACCATGTCCTTGTTGACCGCCATCTCCAAGGCGTCCTCGACCCAGTCGTCGGAGGGGCCGCCGACGTAGATGAAGAGGTCGCAGGTGGATATCTTCAGGATATCCTCGGCCGTGGGCTGGTAGCTGTGGAGGTCGACGCCGTTGTCGATGAGCAGGGTGAGGTCGACGCCCTGAGCCTCGTCACCCAGGATGTTTTTGACCCAGTCGTATTCGGGGAAAATGGTGGCGACGATTGTAAGGCCGTCATTTTCATGTGCCGCTGGAGCGGATGCACTTCCGCAGGCGGAAAGGCACCCGGCTGTAAGGATGGCGGAAATGAGGAGAGACATCAGTTTTTTCATAGTAATAATCTCCGTGGGAGAAAGACTTTTCGCGTATGGGAGGGGCAGGTCAGAGGCCTGCCCGTTTGAATCGAAGCACATTATAGCATGCGGAAGCCAAAAGTCAATGGATTTGGAAATGATTTTCAAATTCAGACCTGGTCTGAAAGCTTTTGGAATCAAGGTATATCTGTGTTATACTTAATGCATAACTTCCGACTGTCTACGGTGAAAAAGGGGAGACCGGAGAAAAATGGCCCGTCTTCCCTGAAATCCGGTGAGGGCGCGGGACAAGAGTGAGCTAGAGTTCCATACAAATCATATAATGGCTTCAGGAGGGCAAGCATGTTACAGACAGCATTGATTTTCGGCGACAATATGATCCTGCAGCGGGGCAAGGAGATCCCGGTCTGGGGAACGGCTGCGCCCGGCGCGGAGGTGGCGGTATCCATTCAGGGAGTGAGCGCGAAAGCCTCTGCGAATGCGGAGGGGGCCTGGCGTGTCATCCTTCCGGCGCTCAGTACGTCTTTTGATGAGACAATGACCATCATGTCCGGGGACGAGCAGCTGGTTTTCGGCGGCGTCATGGTAGGCGAGGTCTGGCTGGCAGGCGGCCAGTCCAACATGGAGTTCCATATGCGCTACGATGCCGACATCGCCTCAGAAAAGGAGATTTGCGCGGGCAGGAATATCCGCTTTTTCGATTATCCCGAGGTCTCCTACCCGGAGCAGATCCATGAGGCAGATTACGGCAAGGAGTACGGCTTCTGGAGAAAGCCGGAGGCGGACCAGCTGGAGCGGTTCTCGGCCGTAGGCTGGTACTTTGCCTCGGAGCTGGAAAATAAATACCATATCCCCGTCGGTATCATCGGCTGTAACTGGGGCGGTACCCCGGCCTGCGCCTGGATGCCCGAGGAGGATATAGTGAAGGGCGGTGGCCAGGTTCTGCTGGACGAGTACAAATCTGCCCTTGAGAACCTGGACCTGGCAGAATATGAAGAGACATTCAGGGCCAATCCCATGTCCTGGCGGACAGACCAGCTGGCGGACCCCATCGGTGACCTGATGCTGTTCGGCTGTACCATGGAGGAATTAGGGGCAAAGCTGGCCGAGATGGGAGTCGATCTCACGGCTTCTGATCCTTCCGCCTTCCTCCCGCCCGTTGGCCCCAAATATGAGAGGAGGCCCTGCGGCCTCTACGAGGCCATGCTGAAGCCTCTGGCCCCCTACGGCATCCGCGGTGTGATCTGGTACCAGGGGGAGACCGACGGAGATACCCATCCCGAACTCTACCACCTCATCTTCCCGGCCATGATCGGGAGCTGGCGGAAGCTCTGGGGAGAGCAGCTGCCCTTCCTCTTCACCCAGATTGCCGGCCTCGACCAGTGGATGGACTGCCGCGGCGAGCCTTATGTGAAGATCCGCGCTGCCCAGCAGTACACGGAGGATACCGTGCCCGGCACCGCCATGGCGGTCACCTCCGACGTGGGCATGGAGTTCGACATTCATCCCAAGAAGAAGCAGCCCGTGGGCCGGCGCCTGGCCCTCCTGGCTGAAAACAAGGTCTACGGGGATGACGTGCTCTGCAAGGCTCCGACCCTCCTTGAGGCGGCCATTTCGGATGGTCGCGCTGTGCTGACCTTCGCCAACGCCGGCGAGGGACTGACCCTTAAGGAGACAGTGCCCTACGGGCAGGTAGTCGGAGCGGACAGGCCGGGCGGACTGCAGATCTTCCAGGACGGCGCGGAGCTGCCGGCGGATACCTTCCGCGCCTCCGCCTCCGGGAATCAGATGATCGTCGAAAGCCCTGCCATCAAGGCGGGCCGCGCGACGGTGGTCCGGCTCGCCCAGACCGGCTGGTATCTGGTCAACCTTTACAACAGCAACGACATTCCGGCGAGACCTGCGGCGGTCGCCGGACATTGAGGGGGATTCTGCAGGGCAGGATCCGTGATTCAGGACACAGCTGTCGGATCCTGCCACCTTTTATGTGCCGGCAGAAGGCAGGACGCCCTGCTCTTGTGGCTGTCCTTGCCCTGACGACGTCTTTGGAGGTCCCCGGCCCCCTTCCCCCCGCCCAGCCGCGAAAGAGAGATGCACTCAGATATGATACGTTATTATGACATAAATACGGCGGGTCACAGTATTCGCTGTAAGCTTTACTGCAACGATGTGCACAAGATCGGCAAGGTCGTCATTTACGGGCACGGCTTCGGCGGGCACAAGGACAACAAGGCGGCCGAGCGGTTCGCTCTGCGGGCCATCTCCCGGTTCAAAAAGTCCGCGGTCCTGACCTTTGACCTCCCCTGCCACGGGGCGGACGGTAAGAAGAAGCTTCTGCTTGACGACTGCCTGACCTACATTGCGCTGATCATCGAGGACTGTAAGACGCGCTTTGGCACGGAGGACGTGTTCGCCTACGCAACCAGCTTCGGCGGCTTTCTGATTCTCAAATACCTGGCTGACCGGGGCAATCCTTTTCGAAAAATCGCCCTCCGATGCCCGGCAGTGGACATGTACGCAGTCATCACCCACAGCATCATCACCCCCGAAGCCATGGAGAAGCTGGACAAGGGGAAGGACGTTCTGGTCGGCTTCGACCGGATGGTAAAGGTGGGCAGTCAGTTCCTGGATGACCTTCGGGCCGAAGACCTGCGGCATCACGATTTTATGGAGTACGCGGACGATATCCTGATCCTCCACGGGACCAAGGATGAGATCATTTCCTTCGACGACGTGGCTGCCTTTGCGGATGACAACGTGATCGAGTTCGTGCCGGTGGAAAATGCAGACCACCGCTTTTCGGACCCGGGCGGCATGGACCTGGCCATCGCGGCCATTCTGGACTTCTTCGCGCCGGCCATGTCGTGAGGGTGACGACCGCTGTGCCCGGAGAGGGAGGAATCGGAATGAAGAGAATTCTGGTAAAATCGGTCTACGACGCTTTCGACTACGTGATGGACCACTATTTTCCCGCCGGCCAGAGAAAGTTCGCGCCGCGGTCGGACACTTATGCGGTGATTTCCATCCAGGATACGCACACGCAGGGGTTCGGTGTTCGTTTTCAGGAAAATGAATTCTGCCGGGGCGTCCTCACCTTGTATTTTGATGATGTGGAAAGGCCTGTCGAGGGAGCGGTACTCTTTACGGAGGACCAGGCCAGGGAAGTGATTGATTTTGTTATGTCCATGGGGAAGGCGGAGACCCTTCTCGTCCACTGTTACGGCGGCGAGTCGCGGTCCAGGGCTGTGGGCGCCTTCGCCGCGAAAATGCTCGGGGCGGACAATTCCCGGCTGATGAAGACAGGTCACCCGAACCGGCATGTCCTCGCCACACTGGAGAAGGTATGGTCGGAACGGGTGTGAGACCACAGTGAGTCGGTCATTGAAATAATGTTTAGAAGATGGGGCTGCCGTATTGAACGGTATCCGGTTGTCTGCAGCAGGCGTTTCTGACAAATGCCTGGCGTGGGCAATGCGGATATTGCGCAATACGACAGTCTTTTGTGCGTTTTGCATGATAAAATGTTCGAATAATGGGATGTTTTCACAAAATTTCACCAATGACGGCCAATATAAGGAGAATTCTCGCGGTTTTTGCTATAATGGCAAGAGGTACCGGACAATGTCCGGACGTGATTTCATCCAACAATCATATCTGAAGGAGGATTCCGACATGAAGAAAGAATGGACCCTTGAGGAGCGTTACCGTGTGCTTGAAGGCCCCGATGACGTGAAGGACCTCTATGCAGCCATTCAGAACTCCTGGTACCGGCAGAAATACCACGTCCAGCCGGTGACCGGTCTTTCCAGCGATCCCAACGGTTTTGCCTTCTTTGAGGGCAAGTGGCATCTCTTTTATCAGTGGTGCCCCTGGGGCGCCGTCCACGGACTCAAGTATTGGTATCACGCCGTCTCGCCGGATCTGGTATCCTGGGACAACGCAGGCGTCGGCATTTATCCGGACACCTTCTATGACAACAAGGGCTGCCACTCCGGTTCGGCTTTCGCCTACGGGGATGACATGTACTTCTTCTACACAGGCAACCACAGGGATGAGAACTGGGTGAGAACGCCCTTCACCTGCGCGGCCAGGATGGACGAGGAGGGCAGGCTTGTCAAGCTTGAAAAGCCGCTTTTCGGCCCCAGGGAGGACTATGCCGAGCACCAGCGCGATCCCAAGATCATCTATGTTCCCGAGAAGAAAAAGTATTATATCTTCATCGGAGCCCAGACTCTTGACAAGAAGGGAACCGCCCTGATCTATGAGTCTGAAGAGTTGCTCGCAGGCTGGCGTTTTGCCGGCCAGCTCCACGTGCCGGGCTACGAGGACTTCGGCGGCATGTGGGAGTGCCCCTGCATCGTGAATATCAGCGGGAAGGATGTCCTCATTTTCTCGCCCCAGTACACGACGCTGCCGGGACGCGGGAACAGCACCAACCACAACGTCTACTTCATCGGCAAGATGGACTACGACACCCTGACCTTCACGCCTGAGGGCGATTACCAGTACCTGGACTACGGCTTCGATTTCTACGCTGCCCAGTGCGCGGCCAACGTGGCCGACCCCGACAAGGCGATCCTGGTGGCCTGGATCGGCCTGCCGGACAACCATTATCCCACCGAGGAGGAGGACTGGGAGGGCAGCATGAGCCTGCCGAGAGAACTCAGGATCCGCGATGGGAAGCTGGTGCAGACACCGGCGGAGGGACTCATTTCTCTTAGGACCGGCGAAGCGGCCGCCGACGGCACGCTGCCGGATATCTGCGAGCTCGAGATCGCCTTCTCCGGCGGAAATGCGGACCTTGCCCTCTTCACCCGCCCGGACGGCTCAGGGGGTGTCACCCTCCACTACGACGAGGCGGCCGGCGTTCTGACCGTGGACAGAAGAGGTATGGACAAGCGCTTCAACGAGAAGGTTTTCGAGGTCCTGGACGTGCCTGTCGAGGGCGGTCTCAGGAATATCTCAGCCTACATCGACAGGTGCTCGCTGGAGCTCTTTATCAATGACGGCGAGCGCACCTTCACCACCCACATCTATCCGACGGAGCGCGAGCACGGCTGCAGGATTTCCGAGAACGGATGCATGAAGATCTACACGCTGAAGGCTTCCGTGACGGATGAATTTGTGATCTGATCTGACTGGCAGGATGCGGCCGGGATGCGGAAGGCTTCCTTCAGGTGATGGAGGGGATGCGGCCCGGCCCGCCTGGCAGAACGCTTGATTACTGACAGAGGGCAGGGAAGCAGCAAGGCGGAAAGGCAGAAGCTCTCACACCTATCAGTGCCGCCGGCCAAAGGCGGCGGAACGGAGAATATAATTATGAAGAAAGTATTCGCGAGCGATTTCGACGGAACACTGTATTTCTACAAGGCAGAGGTGAAGCTTCCTCCGGAGTCTGTGGAGAAGATCAAGGAATTCCAGGCAGCGGGGAACATTTTCGGGCTCTGCACCGGCCGGCAGGTCGGTGGGCTCACGCCCTTTATCAGCGGCTTCTTTGATCCGGACTTTTACATCACCAGCACCGGCTCCAATATTGTGGACGGGAAGTTCGGCGCTATCCGCCGGCTGGGCGTCGACAGGGACGTGGTCGACCAGATCGTGAAGCTGGTCAAGCCCAGAGGCAACCGGATTTCCATCGATATCGATGGCGTGATCAACGTCTTCGAGGAGATGGACTATCCGGGTGCGTACAATGTGATCACCGGCATGGACGACGCCCCGGCCGGCATGGTCCACGGCCTTGGCATCCACTGCGAGACCCTGGAGGAGGCGGCCGCCCTGACCGCTGAGATGAATGCAAAATTCGGGGATGCCCTGAATGCATTCCAGAACGTCATAGAGGTGGACATTGCCCCCAAGGGATGCTCCAAGGGAGAGGGTGTTGAGGTGATCCGGAAATACTATGGGGACTGCAGGATCTACGGCATCGGAGACTCTCTGAATGACCTGCCTCTGCTCCTGGCCGCGGACGTTTCCTACACCTTCCCCTATGCGCCGGAGGAAGTGCAGCGGCAGGTGACCAAGGTCGTAGCCAACATCTCTGATGCCCTGGAGGACTGCATGCAGGATAAAATCTGATAATTCACAATTCGAATAGTCAGAGTTTATTAAGAAGTGTTTGCGGTTTTTGAATAATTATTATGATTTTCGAAAAACACCGGGCCGGGGACTTGAAAAATGCCGCAATGAAAGGTAGTATATAGGGTAGAAGGGCTTCCCGGCCAAAGGCCGGAGCATAATAATAAACAGTATGAAAACTGTGAAAGGAGGGAATTGTAACATGAAGAAACGTATCACAGCTTTGATGCTGGCCATTTTCATGGCTCTTGCCATGATCATGGTGGTTCAGCAGCCGGTATCTGCGGCTACGACCAAGGTCGCGACCACCGCTGTCTACCTGAGGAACAAGCCGACCACCATTGGCAGCTATGCCAAGACGGTCGTCCCGGAGGGTGGCGTGGTCACGGTATATTCCACCAGCAACGGATGGAGCAAGGTCACCTACAAAAAGGGCAGCAAGACTTATGATGGCTACATCTGCGCCAAGTATCTCAAGAATCAGCCGTCAACTACGCCCAAGGAGGTCAGGACCATCGCCGAAGACCTCTACATGCGCAGCAGCAAGTCTACGGCCAGCTCCACCAACATCATCTATGTCCTGAAGAAGGGCGCCAAGGTCACGATCCTGGGCTATGAGGCGGATTACTGGGCAAAGGCTACCTACAGCTACAAGTCAGGCAGCAAGACCGTGACCAAGACCGGTTATATCCGTACCGGCCACTTTACGGACGACAAGTCCCGCATGAGCAACTACTATGAGACGACGAGGACGGCGCTGAACCTGCGCAGCACCACCAGCACCGCCTCTTCTACCAACATTATCGACGTCATCCCCAAGGGCAAGACCGTGAAGGTCCTTTCCTATGCGGGCAGCAACTGGTACAAGGTCAACTATAAGGGTAAAGTTGGCTTTGTCAAGGGCGGCTACTTCGAGTAAAGAAGAGCACTGATCAGTAAACAGGATAACTGCCGGAGGATCCGATTCCTCCGGCAGTTTTTTGCAGGCGTCGATTCAGTGCCCCGTCGGACATGACTGGGATGGGGCTTCCTGCCAATATAACAGAGGCAGGGAAAGAGGGAGGGCTCTTATTATCCGATCAATGGGACTTTGGATAATAAGAGCCCTCCCTCTTTCTATTTTTATACGGATTTACGGGTCACCAGATGGGTGCCGATCTGTACGTTCAGGGAGTAATGGGGCTTACGGTCCGTGAGTGATACGAGGCGTTGCGCTGCCATATGGCCCATGTAGTGATTGGGAACGTGAATGGTTGTCAGCGGGGGATCCACATAGGGGCAGACGTCCACGTCATCGAAGCCCACGATGGCCACGTCGCCGGGGATCCGGTATCCGCATTCCCGGAAGGCCCGCATGGCACCAATGGCAATCTCATCGTTGTCGGCAAAGTAGCAGCGGGCCAGCTTGTCCCCGCGCTTCAGGATCTGGAGCATGTCGGCGTAGGCTCCTTCGGCGCTCACTGCCAGCGTGTGCGAAATGCTGTTGGAGAGGGAGAAGCCATAGTGACGCAGAGCCTGCTGATAGCCTGCCTCCCGCTCCTCGAAATTGCGGATGTTGAAATTGGCCTTGAGGTGGCCGGGCTGCGCTCCGGTCCTCTGGACCAGGTGCTGGATGGCCAGGTGGACGCCCTCGCGGTTATTGATCTCGACGGAGTCGATCTTTGAGGACATAAAATGGTTGTCCAGGAGGACCAGCGGCACCTCCGAGAAGGCCAGGGGCATGAAATCCTCATGCTTCATTTCAGTGCCGAGGATGATGGCGCCGCTGATGCCCGAGTCGCCGAAGGATTTGAGGGTCTCTATGAGGTGATCGGTGGAGTAGACGTTGGACAGGTTCATGTGGGCGCCGAGGCCTGCAATCATATTTTCCGCCCCCTGCAGAAGGGGGTCGAAAAAGGAGTTGTTAAAGATCGCATTGCTTTTTCTGTAGAAAATGAAAGCAAAGGTCTTTTCGGGCTGCTGAAGGGCGGGGACAGTGTAGGGGCGTTCCACATTGTACTGCTGGGCGGCTTTTTTGATGCGGTTACGGGTCTCCGTGCTGACACCTGGCTTGTTGTTGAGGGCGAAGGAGACGGCAGTCTCGGACACGCCCAGAAGCTTGGCTAGTTCTTTGGCCGTCATAAAAGGATTCCTTTGCGGGTGTTGCTTTCTGAAAAAGAATCATGTTTGAATGATGTGTTTAATCATCCGTTGGCACCTATTGTAACACGGCTCCGAGATTTAGCATTCAATTTAGTTCAATTTAGCCGAGAAAGGCTAAACCACGAATTAAAATGTAGTTATCCGTTTGATAGAATTATTCTACCAAACCGGGGAAAGGGGTTCATTTCCCCGCTGATCATGAGAAGGGAGGAAAAAATGGCTGCACCAAAAGCATCAGATCAGGTCGGCAGCAAGATGGCAAAGTTCAAGAGATACTTACCCATGTACCTCATGTTCCTGCCGGGTGCGATCTACCTGATCATCAACAACTACATACCCATGGGCGGAATCATCGTCGCGTTCAAGCAGTACAATGCGCGCGCCGGCATTCTGGCCAGCCCCTTCATCGGCCTTCAGAACTTTGAGTTCCTGTTCGCCACGCCAGATGCCTGGGTCATCACCCGCAACACGATCCTTTACAACGTAGCTTTCATCGTCATCAACAATGTTCTGGGTATAGCCTTCGCGATCTTCATCTGCAATACTCTCTCCAAGAAACTGAAGAAGGTATATCAGAGCGCGATTCTCTTCCCCTATCTGATGAGCGCCGTCATTCTGGGCTACATCGTCTTTGCCTTCCTGAGCCAGTCCAACGGTATCGTCAACAAGAGCATCCTGCCGATGCTCGGCAAGGACCCCATCAACTGGTATTCGGAAGCAAAGTACTGGCCCTTCATCCTGACGCTGGCAAACACCTGGAAGGGCGTGGGCTACGGCTGCCTGATCTACATTTCCACCATCAACGGCATCGATCCTTCGCTCTACCAAGCGGCTGAGCTGGACAATGCCACCAAGTGGCAGCAGATCAGGTACATCACCCTTCCCTTCCTGAAGCCTGTTGTGATCACCCTGGTCATCATGAGCGTCGGCCGCATCTTCTTCTCCGACTTCGGTCTCTTCTACCAGGTCCCGAGAAACTCCGGCCTGCTCTACGCGACCACCAACACCATCGACACCTACGTCTACAGAGGCCTGATGCATTCCGGCAACGTGGGCATGTCGGCGGCGGCCGGCTTCTACCAGTCGGTGGTCGGCTTTATCATTGTTCTCGTTTCCAACCTGAGCGTCCGCAAGGTCAGCCCGGAAAATGCCATGTTCTGAGGAAGGAGGGTGAGATAAATGAGAGACAGACCAAATTCAGCATTCCAGATCGTGAGCAATATCATCATGATCCTCGTCGTTATCATCGTTGTCCTTCCCTTCCTGCTCCTCCTCATGTCCTCGCTGACCGAGGAGACGGTGCTGGTCGCCAACGGCTATTCCTTCTTCCCGCAGAAGTTCTCCGTTGCCTCCTACGCCTACATCGCCAAGTCGGGCGCCCAGATCCTGAGGGCTTACGGCATCACGATCCTGGTCACCGCCATCGGTACCGTCATCCACATCCTGCTGGCCTCCCTGATGGCTTATCCGCTGTCCATCAAGAACCTGCCATTCAGGAATGCGCTGATGTTCTTCGTCTTCTTCACCATGCTCTTCAACGGCGGTATCGTTCCCTCCTACCTGCTCTGGGCCAACACCCTCAAGGTCAAGGACACGATCTTCGCCCAGCTTCTGCCCAACCTTCTCATGAGCGCCTGGAACGTCATGATGATCCGCACCTACTTCCAGACGTCCATTCCGGATTCCCTCTACGAGGCGGCTGAGATCGATGGAGCCTCCCAGTTCACCATTTTCCGCCAGATCGTTCTCCCGCTGGGCAAGCCGATCCTGGTCACCATCGGCACCTTTGCCGGCCTTGGCTACTGGAACGACTGGACCAACGGCCTCTACTATATCGTCCGCAACCAGGACCTCTACAACATCCAGAACGTGCTGAACAACATGGTCAGCAACATCCAGTACCTGGCCCAGAGCACGACCTCCAACACGGCCGGCGCCCTGGCCGCCATCCCGACGACCGGTGTCCAGATGGCCATCGCCTTCGTAGCGATCCTGCCCATCATGCTCATCTTCCCGCTCTTCTCCAAGTACTACGCAGCCGGCATCACGCTGGGCGCTGTCAAGGGCTGATGGAAGTGAAAATGCAGACAGGGTGGCTGCATTTTCGTCAACAGGAACCTTCGGGCAGCACATCTGCCCCGGGAAATGCATTTCTCACAATATAAGGAGGAAACAAATGAAGAAGAAACTCTTATCAATCGGCCTTGCCTCCATGATGGCAGTCGCCCTTCTGGCCGGCTGCGGCGGCTCCGGCGATTCCGGTGCGGCTGCCCCTGCGGCAACGGAAGGCGGGGAAGCTGCCGGCGCGGTCAGCGACGGCGAGACCACCACGACATCCAAGGGCACCTACTCCGCGGAGAACCCCTATGAGCTGACCTTTGCTTATATCGAGTTCTATCAGCAGGACGATGCTGCCCGCGACGCCGTCGAGGCTGCCCTCAACGAGTACATGATCCCCAACTATCATATCAAGGTAGATATGATGAACATGGAATACGCCAACTATGCCCAGACCATCCAGCTGGCCATCTCCGGCGGCGACAAGATCGACGTCATTCCAATCTTCTATACCTACGCCTCCAGCTGGATCGGCATGAACGGCCTGGTAGACATGGCTCCCTACATGAGCACGCCTGACGGCCAGAAGATCATCGACGCTCTCGGCGAAGAGACAGCATGGGTCGGCCAGACCGGCGGCATGCTCTTCGGCTTCCCGGCGGCCAAGGAATCCGTCGAGCTCGGCGGCCTCTGGATGCGCAAGGACGTCTGTGACGAGCTGGGCATCACCGAGGAGTACGGCCTTGTGGCTGACCAGGATGAGTACACAGGCCTCGTCTATGACTGGTCCGTGGCAGGCGAGATCTTCGAGAAGGTCAAGTCCGAAAAGCCCAACATGATCCCGCTTTACATGTCCGGCTCCTCCAGCCAGACCAACCGCTTCATGTTCCATGACTCTCTGGCGGACAACTTCGGCGTCCTCAACTGGGAGCATGACCACCGCGACACCACCGTCACCAACCTCTACGAGTCCGAGGAGTACAGGACCTACGTCGCCAGGCTGGCTGACTGGTTCGATAAGGGCTACATTTACCAGGATGCCGCCACCGATCAGCAGGGCTCTGCCGCTATGATCAAGGCCGGCAACACCTTCTCCTACGCCACCGCCATCAAGCCGGGCTTCCTGGCTGAGGCCAAGGGCTCCAACGGCATGGACGGCTATGTCATGTACTTCGGCAACAATATCGAAGGCGGCATCTCCACCACCAACGTCTCCTTCTTCGACACCGGCATCGCCACCAACTCCGACGATCCGGAAATGGCCTTCAAGTTCATCTCCGCCCTGTATTCCGATCCCGCTGTCATGAACTTCTGGCAGTACGGTATCGAGGGCGTCAACTATCAGGTCCTCGACGATGGTACCGCTTACTTCGTGGACGGCGAGGATGCCTCCAACTACAAGTACCACCAGACCACCGGCTGGTGCCAGGGCAACCAGTTCATCTCCTACGTCTGGAACGACGGCACCAAGGATGCTGACTACTGGACCAAGCTCTCCCACCACAATGACTGGGCAGACTACTCACCGGCCTTCGGCTTTATGTGGGATGCCACCAACTACCAGACCCAGATCACCGCTCTTCAGAATGCTCTTGAGACCTACCGCGGCGCTCTCGAGACCGGCTCCGTCGGCTCCGCCAACGTCGATTC
Organism: uncultured Lachnospiraceae bacterium; assembly: GCA_902766655.1. GTDB lineage: Bacteria > Bacillota > Clostridia > Lachnospirales > Lachnospiraceae > Chordicoccus. The sequence continues at coordinate 14,144 of CACXEL010000417.1, forward strand.
CACCCTCAAGGCTCTGAACGATGCCCTCTACGCCGCCGGCCTCCAGACTGTCATGGATGCCAAGCAGCAGCAGCTCGATGAGTGGCTGGCCGCCAACGGCGCCACCGAGACACCGGCTGCCAACCAGGAGCTGATTGACTCCGCCAAGGCCACCTACGGTGGCCCGCAGACGGCTCCCTACGCAGGCTGAT
>CACXEL010000418.1 GCA_902766655.1 uncultured Lachnospiraceae bacterium
CAGAGGCGGGCTGTGACCTGGGCGGTCTCCCAGCTCCCGTCACTGGATTCGGGCAGATTCATCCAGGTGATCCAGACCTGGCGGGCATCCGCCTGATCCGCCAGCGCTTCAGCGGCGAGGGACCAGAAGCGTTCGGAGGTCATTTCACCGGTATCCTCCGGCTCTTCGGCAGTCTCCCCTTCGGCGGTCTCGTCTGTTTCCTTTTTGAGCCCGTAGACCGTATGGAGTGTACCCAGGGTCCTGTGGGTGAGTGTACCGTCCTTCAGGATCAGTTCATAAAGGGTCTGGTCACTCTCGTTGGCCGCCAGCCCTTCATAATCATATGCCAGGTAATGATGCCCTTCCTCGTCGCTGAAGAAATCATAGGCGGAGTAGGAGAAAAGGTCCGGCTCCGACTCCTCCTCGGCGAAGTCGTTGCTCACGTGGATCAGGGCAGACCGATCCTCACCGACCTCCCAGATATCGAACCGGGTATGGCTGCCGGAGCCCCACTCGGTCCCGATGACGACCTCAAGACTGCCGTTCTCATCCAGATCCGTCACACCAACAGACCTGCTCGCCTCATACTCTTCAAAGGAATGGATCCATTCCTCGGCGGAGGCGGCGATCAGTTCGATCTGGGCCTGGGCGTCGCTGATGTCAGGCGTCACGGCAGGAATCTTCTCCCGGGGAGCCATCGTCTCCGCTGCCTCGCCCGCGCCGTCGTCCGTTGTCTCAGTGCCGTCTCCTTCCGCCTCATTCCCGGCGTCCGCTGCCTCAGCACCGTCTCCTTCCGCCTCATTCCCGGCATCCGCTGTCTCGGCTCCGTCTCCTTCCGCCTCATTCCCGGCATCCGCTGCCTCGGCGCCATCTCCTTCCGCCTCATTCCCGGCGTCCGCTGCCTCGGCGCCATCACTCTCTGCGCCGGCCTGCTCATCCGAAGGGGCAGCCTGATTCTCTGCGGGCTCCGCGTTGTCCGTCACCGTATCGGCTGGCGGCGCCACGCCGACAACCGGAGACTGGCAGCCGCCAAGGACCACCGTGACAGCCAAAAGACCGGCCAGTACCTTTTTCTTCATATCTGATATCACCTTTCATTATCGCGCTTGGCCGACCGCAGGAACGGCGGCCTTACGCCATAGTATAGCAGATAAATCCCTGCGAAACTATCCGCTTATAAAATAATTTCAGGCAGGTTTTTAGGCATTTTGCCTGTCTCCCGCCCGGAAGCCCCGAGCTGAGAGGCGGCGTTCCATCTCTCGGCCCGCCCGTGGTTTGATCCTGCCGGGAGCGGCGGAATCGACATGCACTTCCCTCTCCGCCGGCCGCAGGAAATAAAACCGTCCACCATTCTCACAGCTCCTGCCGGATGGCCTCCCTGGTACGGATCACGCACTCAGCCAGAGACCGGATCCGGTCGTTGTCCATCCTGGCCACCGGCGCAGAGATGCTGAAGGCATACTGGCCGCCCCGCCCCACGGAAATGGAGGAAGCGATACAGCGGACCCCGCCCTCGTTCTCCTCGTTGTCCAGGGCATAGCCCTTCTTGCGGACCTCCTCAAGGGCATACAGAAAATCTTCATAATCGGTGATGGTGTAGGGCGTGATCCGGCGGATGTCGGATGCCTGCCAGATGGCGGCCACCTCGGCGGCTTTCATCTCCGCACAGATGGCCTTGCCAACGCCCGAGCAGTAGAGGGGAATGCGCCCGCCGATCTGGGAATCCATCCTGATCCGGCCCGTCCTGGCCTCCACCTTGTCGATATAGACCGCGTTGGTCCCCTCCCGACGTACCAGGTGGACCGTCTCGCCGGTCTCCTCCATGAGGCGCTGCAGATACGGGTGGATCGCCGCGGTCAGATCTTCCCGCCCCACGACCTTGTCGGCCAGGGCGGCCAGCTTAAGGGTCACGGCGTAGGTGCTGTCTCCGTTCTGGCGCGCATAGCCCAGGTAAATGAGGGAGCGCAGGATCCGGTGGGCCGTGGCCTTGTTGAGTCCCTGCGCGCGGGCAATCTCCATGAGAGGAAGACTGCCCTTCTCCGCCAGAAGCTCCAGCGTGCCGAAGAGCCGGTCCGCCACCTGGATCGGATTCTTCGATCCCTCATCCAATAAAACCATGTTTTCCCTCTCCATATATCCTCCTTCCCGGGAAGGTCAGGGCGCCTTCCCGACCGGCCGCCCGCCCCTTCCGGGAGGATGCCGGACCGCCTTTGTCTTTCTGTAAGTGATTTTACCATAACAAGGAAGGTCCCGCAAGCATATATTCCGCATTATGAAACTATCTTCTCCAAAAAAGTATGCGATTCGCCCAAATTTTGCTTGACTTTTCATATTGTGGTAATATAATTGTGTATGTAAGGATTGATTAAAGCATCATGGTTTCGCATTATGAAACCAGTCACAAATATACCATTACCCACCAAGGAGGGAAATATCATGAATGAAGTATTGAAGAAAATCGGTGAAATCGGCATCATTCCGGTAGTCGTTCTCGACGACGCCAAGGACGCTGTCCCGCTCGCCAAGGCCCTGATCGACGGCGGCCTTCCCTGCGCCGAGGTCACCTTCCGCACCGCTGCTGCCGAGGAATCCATCCGCCTCATGGCTGAAGCTTATCCGGACCTCTTC
>CACXEL010000419.1 GCA_902766655.1 uncultured Lachnospiraceae bacterium
ATGTCCAGGATCTCCAGCCCCTCATCATGATAATCCTTGTACATCTGCTCGATGGGCGCGTACTGGGGCGTAAAGCCGCAGCCGGTAGCCGTGTTGACGACCATGATGACTTTGCCCTTGTAGTCTGCGAGATCCAGGCTTTCGCCCGTACCGGTCCTGATGGTGAAATCGTAGATCATAGAATCCCTCCGTGTTGATAATTGCTGAGCCAGATGATACTCAATGCCGCCGGCATTTCCTCCGGCATGCCGATGCTCCCCTGCAAGTGCCCGGGAACGCATGTGCTTCTTCAGAGTTCACGTCCTGAAATCCTGATGTCCAGCGGGCAGCCCGCCACTGCCTTCTGGCAGGTCATCCGAGACGCGCCAGGTCTCTACCGGCCGGGCAGATTCCGTTAACTTACCCTCTCTTTAGTTCAGTCCGGCTGCTGGCCGTCATGGGCCAGCCACTTGCACTCCGTGATGGCCATGTCCGTGAAGACTGCCGTAAAGCTGGAATCCTCCGGACTGCAGGCGTAGATGCCGAAACGGATGGGGCCGGCGCCCTCCCACATATGGCAGACCCTCATCTGGGAAAATGAGACCCCGTCCCGGGAGCATTCGATGCAGTAGTCGTCCTCACGCCTGCTGAACCTGTACCACATCATTTTGACGTCCGCCGGGATAGCCGTGGTGGCCCAGTCCGAGTAGCCGTGGTTGGTCACCACGGAGCCAAGGTGCTGAAAGTTTTCATTTTCATATTCCACGGAGCCCTTGAGCCAGTTCTCGGAGTCCAGGTACATGACGATTCCGCACTGGTCAAAGCGGTGATGGCTCCCGGTGAAATCCGTCTTCACGACGAAGGAGAAGAACTTCTCATCCGTCTCGAGCTGGAGGACAGGCGCGTTGTCGTTGCGGAAATGATAATAGGTCCGCTGCCACAGGTCCGTGCGCGGCATGGTCGTGATTTCGATTCGGTCCTCCCCGATCAGGTACTTCTCCGGTTCCCTGATCCACTTCATTTTTTCTGTCATGCTTACCTCCTCTTCTGTCTGCTGCCGCCTGATCCGTGAGAATATTTATCAGATATATTTCCAAAAACATATAAAGAATCTGAATCGCCGATGTGGTACAATGTTATCGTATATACATTACTACACCATATTCTGTTGTTCCTGTCAATCCAAATCGGTAGCAGCGGACTGCGGGAACAGCATCCTGCGTCACATATGCCATCACCGCACTTGAAGCCCCCTCTCCTTCATATCAGATCGGACATGAGGTGCAGTCATGAACACTGAACAGATTACCGACACTCTGAAACAACTCCGCATCAATCACGTTGAATCTCCTCTCGCTCTGGACGATCCGCATCCCTCCTTCAGCTGGCAGATGGAATCCGCCCGGACAGGCGCACGCCAGGTCTCCTATCGTATCCTTGTCATCTGTGACAAAGGCCTTATGTGGGACAGCGGGCTTGTAGACTCTGACTCTTCCGTGGGGATTACCTACCCGGCGGAGGCACGCCCTCTCGAACCGGAGACCGACTATCGCTGGCAGCTGACTGTCCGGGACGAGACCGGGGCGGATCTGACGGCGGAAGCTGCCTTCTCCACCGGACTCATGAGCCGCACGGTGGATGACTGGCACGGCGCCTTCTGGATCGGACCGGACGAAATGTATCTGGCCGCGGAAACGCTCCCGGTCTTCCGACTGCATTGGCGTATGCGAATAGCCGAGGGCGGCAGCTCTGCCGGCATTGTGTTCGGCGCCTCTGACCCGCGGCTCAATGCCCCGACAAAGAACAATTACCTCATCGGCGGAGAAAACTATATAGCCTGCCGGCTTGACGTGAGCCATCTTCCCGCAACGGTATCCTTCTACCGCAAAGGATACGCCCCGGGAGAGACCGTTCTCACGCCCTTCGAGGTGATTTCCGTACCGGCAGAAGTTCTGGGCGAGGCGGGCCGGTTCGAGGACCACATCTTTGAGATCGTAGTCTCCGGCAACCAGATGGAAATCATGACCATGGACGGCAGCCCCCTCGAGACCAGCGAGGAGAACCGCCTCCTTCTTGATAACCCGAGGCGCCCGGTCAAAGAGAGGACCCACCTGATCCTGAACCCGCTGAAGGCCGTCCTGGACGTTCCCATCTACCCCAGGCTCTGCCAGGTGGGCTTCGTCACCGACGATACGACTGCTGCAGTCTTCACGGATTTTGCCGTACACCACTATGGAGGCAGTCATGCCTGCATTTTCGGGCATGACACCGGAGCCACTTATGCTGTCTTTCAGGGTCGTCCCGGCCTGACCGTATCGGGTCGCACCGTCACGGCCGCCCCCGGCACACTCGCATATGCCGATCCTTCCCATGCCTCTCTGCCCATGCTCCGCAGGGAATTCACTGCCGGAGATGACATCGTCTCCGCAAAACTCTACGCAGCTGCCTGGGGCATTTACGAGCTGACCATCAACGGGCAGAAGGTGGGAAATGAATACCTTGCCTCCGGAGACATGGATTTCCGCAAACGCCTTTTCTACACAGCTTACGATATCACGGATCAGGTGAGCCCGGGTGCCAACGCCGTGGGCGCCACCCTCGCTTCCGGCTGGTTCGGTGACCAGATCTGCTACGACATAGACAAGTACAACTGGTACGGAGACCGCCAGGCCCTCCTGGCCCTGGCCGTGATCCGGTATGCGGACGGATCTGTCCAATACGTTCCCACTGACGACTCCTGGCAGTACTATGGCCAGGGCCCGGTGCGCTATGCCGGCAATTTCAACGGAGAAATCTACGACGCGAAGCGCGAGGCTTATGTGGAGGGCTGGGACAAGCCCGGCTTCCGGGGAGAAGGATGGCGGGCGCCGGCGCGCATGGGGCGTACCGTTCTCGGGTATGAGCCGGTCATCGAGGCGCGGATGGACCCTGGTATTACCCAGGTGGAAGTCCTGGACGCGGTCTTCCATTCACGCGAGACGCGGGGCAGGGATAAAGATACGGTCTTCATTTACGATATGGGCGTCAACATGGTCGGGATCCCGCGGATCACCTTCCCCGTCACCGAAGCAGGGCGGCAGGTCACCATCCGCTATTCGGAGATCCTTTACCCGCGCCTGGCTGAGGACAATCCATATTACTACGGCGATCTGGGCGGCATGATCCTCACGGAGAACCTCCGCGGCGCTCTGGTCACCGACCGCTACACCATGAAGGGCACGCCGGACGAAGTCTTTATGCCCCTCTTCACCTTCCATGGCTACCGGTACGTGGAGATTTCAGGTCTGGAGGAACCGCTGCCTGCAGACTGTATCAAGGGTATCGTCCTGAGCTCCGTCCGGCCTGCTTCGCGCTATACCTCCTCCAACCCGCTGACCAACCGGCTTTTTGACAACATAATCCGGTCGACGCTGGGTAATTTCCTCTCCATCCCGACAGACTGCCCCCAGCGGGATGAGCGGCTCGGCTGGGCCGGCGACGCCCAGGTCTACAGCGAAGCCGCTACCTACATGGCGGACGTGAGCGCCTTCTACCGCAACTACAATCAGCTGCAGCGGGATGCCCAGGCACCGGACGGCACCTTCCACCTCTACGTGCCGCCCTATGCGCCCATGGACACTGCTTTCGCCCTGGGCTACACCTGGAACGCCGCCGGCGTAGTGATTCCCTGGCAGACCTTCCTCCAGTACGGTGATACTGCCACACTCAGAGACAACTATCCTTCCATAAAGCGACACGTGGAAGGCATGATGGAAATGAAAGCAGACGGCCGTCATTACCTGACCTCCCACATCGGCTTCCTGGGTGACCACCTGGCTCTGGACCCCTCAGACGTCTTTCTCATGGACAACGCCCAGTTCTACAGGAGTATGCGGATCGCCGAATCGGCCGCCCTTCTTCTCGGAGAGACGGAGGACGCCTCCCGGTTCAAAGAGTACGGCGACGGGCTGCAGGAGGAATGGAACAAAGTCTTTGTCGGTGAGGACCACAGGACCCGGATGGCGGACGGACAGTGCCAGGATACGCAGGCATCCTACGCCCTGCCGCTCATGTGCGGCGTCTTCTCGGAAGACAATATTCCCCACGCGCGCAGGTATCTCAGGGAAGCCTGTGAGAGAACCGGCTATACGATGACGACCGGCTTCATGGGCACAGGCCCGCTGCTCCCGGCCCTCACGGAGGGCGGTGACCTGACCGCTGCCTATGAGATGTTCGAGCAGACCGGTTACCCCTCCTGGCTCTACCCTGTCGTGAACGGCGCCACCACCGTCTGGGAGCGCTGGAATTCCTACACGATCGAGAACGGCTTTGCCGGCAACAACTATATGAACTCCTTCAACCACTACTCTCTGGGAGCCGTGGCCTCCTGGATGATGGAATACCAGGCAGGCATCCAACGGGACGGCATGGAGGGCTTCCACAGTTTCCTCCTCCAGCCAACGCCCGGCGGACATTTCACGCACGTGAGTGCTGCCTATGACTCCGTCTACGGCACCATCGAATCAGAGTGGACTGCGGAGGCCGGGAAGCTCACTTCGTACCGGGCCCTCATTCCAGCCAACACCTCGGCCAGGCTCTTCCTGCCGGTCAGCCAGGAGGCAGCCGAAGGCTTCTGTGACATGGATGGTGCTTCCTTCCTCGGTATGGAAGCGCACAATGGACGGATGACGGCCGTCTTCTCCCTCAGCTCCGGCACCTTCCGCTTTACACTGTGATGCGGACTGCTCCTGACTGGGCAGGGTGGGACTGACTGTATCTCTGCCTTTGGGATATTCGATAAGCGTGTCTATCAAATCATCATCGGTGTACAGACAACCGCCAGGATCCTGGCATGTCGCCGATACTAATGATCGAAGGTTCGACCTGAGGCTCCTCCCCGCACAATCTCGCTGTTCATGCTGATACAAAAATCCCCCAACAGTTCGCTGTGGGGGATTTTTCATCTTCCGTTCCGTAAACGGCAATCGTTATAAATACATTTCGTATTACCCAAGATAATACATTCAATGCCATATCAATAGTATAACGTTTCATCCAAGGCCCAGGGCAAGCCCGATCAGCCGTACCAGGAAGGTCATGAGCCAGGCGATACCGCACTGCCAGAGGACCAGGCCGAAGGCCCACTTGCCGCCGAGTTCCCGGCGGATGGCTGCGACCGCTGCCACACAGGGCGTGTAGAGAAGGCTGAAGACCAGCATGCAGGCGCCGGTGAGGGCACCGAGTTCTCCGACACCGCCCACGAAAAGGGTCTCCATGACGGACACGACACTTTCCTTGGCCATGAAGCCGCTCACCAGGGAGGTGATGATCCGCCAGTCACCGAGGCCGACCGGCCGCATGATGGGTACGAAGAGTCCCGACAGGGCGGCCAGGATGCTGCTGTGGGAGTCCTCCACAAAGTTGAAGCCGAAGTCAAAGCTCTTCAGCACCCAGACCAGGAGGGTCGCGATCAGGATGACCGAGAAGGCCCTCTGCAGGAAGTCTCTGGACTTCTCCCAGAGGAGCTGAAGGACGTTCCGC
>CACXEL010000420.1 GCA_902766655.1 uncultured Lachnospiraceae bacterium
GGCGGCAGTGGCAGCGTAAAGGGCGGTCTTCATTCTCCCCTCGATCTTGAAGCTGTCGATCCCGGCCCCGTAGAGGTCCGGCAGGTGGTCGACCATGCAGAGGTCCCGGGAATTCATGATGTAGGTTCCCCGCTCATTCTCCTCCACCGGGAAATATTCGCCCGGCCGTGTCTCCTCCATGAGGGCGTATTTCCAGCGGCAGGGGTGGGTGCAGAGACCGCGGTTGGCATCCCGGCCCACCAGATAGCTGCTGAGCAGGCATCTTCCGGAGTAGGAGATGCACATGGCGCCGTGGACAAAAACTTCGATTTCCAGCTCCGCGGGGATCCTGTCCCGGAGCTCGCGGATCTCACCGACGGAAAGCTCACGGGCCGTGACGATCCGGGTCGCGCCCAGGCTGTGCCAGAAGCCCGCGGACACATAGTTGGTCGTATTGGCCTGGGTGCTGATGTGGAGGTCGATTCCGGGGCAGTACTCCCTGGCCAGGGCGAACATGCCCGGGTCGGCCACCAGGATCGCGTCCGGCCTGATCTCCGCCAGCTCCGTAAAATAGGCCTTCGCCTCCTCGATGTCCGCGTTGTGGGCGAATATATTGGCGGTCACGTATACTTTGGCGCCGTGGGCGTGGGCGTAGGCGATGCCTGTTCTCATTTCCTCCGGCGTAAAATTCCTGGCCTTGGCCCGGAGGCTGAAGGCCTCGCCGCCCAGGTAGACCGCATCGGCCCCGTAGCGGATGGCGACTTTGAGCACGTCAAGGCTCCCGGCCGGCAGCAAAAGCTCCGGCGATCTTCGTTTTTCCATCTGATCCTTCTTCTTTCTTCAGGAGGACCTGCCGGACATGCCCTCTCCGCTGCCCGGCAGGTCCTCCTGTGCCTGTCCGCAATGCTTCCGCTCATCTCCTGACCGACAGCGTCATCCCGTCCCCGACGGACAGAATGGTGGTCACGAGGTCCTCCGAATGCGTCACCTCATAGAGAAATGCCCGCATCCGCTTATGAATCGTCCTGTCCCGCCGCTCCACGGCGAACCGGCTCTCGATTATTTCCCCGTCCAGGAACACATTGTCCGCCAGCAAGATGCCGCCGGGCGGCAGAAGACGCAGCACGTCAGGCAGATACCGGAGGTACTGCCCCTTGGCCGCGTCCATGAACACAAAATCAAAGGGACCCGTAAGAGCCGGCAGGACCTCGGCGGCATCTCCCGCAAGAAGCCTGACCCGTTCCTCCGCCCCGAAGCGGGCGAGATTGGCCCTGGCGGCCTCGATTCTCGGCGGCCAGTCCTCGATGGTGGTGATGTCCGCCCGCGAGTTTTCCAGCATGAAGAGTGCGGAAAAGCCCACCGCTGTCCCGATTTCCAGGATGTGGGCAGGCTCTTTCATCAAAAGCAAGGTCCGTATGAGGGAACATGTCCCGGGACGGATGATGGGCACCTCAGCTGCCAGGGCCTCCCGGCGGAGCTCCGCCAGGCCTTCCGAGAGGGGTGCCTCATCCATGGACCGGATAAAAAGCGCAAGCCTTTCCCCGTCCATGTCAGTTTTCATTTCCGCCATCCTCCGACGCCTCGTCCTCCTGCTCCAGCTGGCCCTCGGTGTTGACTCTGGCCAGTATGGCCATCATCTCCGTGGGCGTCTGGGAAGTGTTCAGGATGTAGGTTCCGCCGAGAAGCTTATTGTGGTAATTGGAGATCCTCTCCTGGACCACGAACACGTTGACGTCCTCAATGAGGCCCTTATCGCTTAAGATCTGCCCGATCTGCCTCGCGGAGCTGTCCCTGGGAATGAGGACCGTCACGTCCTCCCCCGGCGCCTCCGTCACGGACGTCTCGTTGAAGATGTCGTAGCCGAAGAGATAAGCCGTCCGGCCCAGGTAGACCACAAAAATGATGACCAGCAAGTACATGAGAACGGTAATCAGTCCTCTGGCGCTGACCAGGGCCGCCCTGTAGCCTGTATCCCGGCGGCCTCTCTTCTTTCTTCTGCTGCTCGCCATAGCTCTCCTCTGTTTTCGCTCAAAGTTTCTCCGGGTGCCTTTTCAGGCCTCCCGGCGCTGCCGTCAGTCGTCAGCTTCCATGATGATGGGCAGGATCATGGGCCGGCGCTGGGTCCTCTTCCATACGAACTCGCTCAGGCTGTCCCTGATCTCCCCCTTGATCTTCGACCAGTCGGTGACGTTGTGGTCCAGGCAGTCAAAGACCGCGTCCTCGACCACCTCGTTGGCCTCCTCCATGAGGTCCTCGGATTCCTTGACGTAGACGAAGCCTCTGGAGACCAGATCGGGCCCGGCCAGCAGGCGGTTGGTGTATTTTTCCAACGTCATGACGACGACGATGATACCGTCCTCCGCCAAATGCTGACGGTCGCGGATGACGACGTTGCCAACGTCGCCCACGCCGAGGCCGTCCACCAGGATCTGGCCCACCTGGACCTTGCCCACGATCCTGGCTTCCTCCGAGGAGAGCTGGAGCACATCCCCCGAATGAAGCACGAAAATGTTATCCTTGGGAATGCCCAGCGACTGGGCCAGTGTGGCCTGGGCCCGCAGATGGCGGGTCTCGCCGTGGACCGGGATCGCGTATTTGGGCTGGACCAGGGCATAGATGAGCTTGATATCCTCCTGGCAGGCGTGGCCGGATACGTGCGCATCCTCGAAGGTCACCTCCGCGCCGAGCTCCGTCAGCTCATTGATGACGTTGGAGACAGCCTTCTCGTTGCCCGGAATGGGGTGGGATGAGAAGATGATTACGTCCCCGGGCATGATCTTGACCTTCTTGTGCAGGTTGGCCGCCATCCTGGAGAGGGCTGCCATGGATTCGCCCTGGCTGCCGGTCGTGACCAGGACAACCTTCTCGGGCGGATAATTGCGGATCTCATCCAGCGTGCTCAGCGTGTGGGCGGAATCGTCGATATAGCCGAGCTCCACCGCCGTTCCGATGACGCTGATCATCGAACGCCCCTCCAGGCAGACCTTGCGCCCGTACCTGGCCGCGGAGTTGATGATCTGCTGGACCCGGTCCACGTTGGAGGCGAAGGTCGCGATGATGAGTCTGGAATTCTCGTGCTCCGCGAAAATGCGGTCAAAGGTCACGCCCACGGTCTTCTCCGACATGGTGTGGCCCGGCCGCTCCGCGTTGGTGCTGTCACACATGAGGGCCAGGACGCCCTTCCTGCCGATCTCCGCGAACCGCTGCAGGTCGATGGCGTCTCCGAAGACCGGCGTGTAATCGACCTTGAAGTCTCCCGTGTGGATCAAGGTGCCCGCCGGCGTGTAGATGGCCAGGGCGGCCGCGTCCTGGATGGAGTGGTTGGTCTTGATGAATTCCACCCGGATATCGCCCAGGTTGATGCTCTGACCGTACTTGACCACCCGGCGCTTGACGCTTTTGAGCATCCCGTGCTCTTCGAGCTTCTTGTCGATCAGGGCCATTGTCAGCCGCGTCGTATAGATGGGCACATTTATCTTCTTGAAAACGTAAGGGATGGCGCCGATGTGATCCTCATGCCCGTGGGTGATGACGAATCCCTTGACCTTGCTGTAATTTTCCTCAAGGTAAGTCACATCGGGAAGGACATAATCGATGCCCAGCATGTCGTCCTCAGGGAAGGCCATGCCACAGTCAATGACAATGATCGTGTCCTCGTATTCGATGGCAGTGATGTTCATTCCGATCTGCTCAAGTCCGCCGAGGGGAATGATCTTCAGACTGCCCATGTCTTTAGTTGTCAGTTTCAAACATTACCTCCATTAAAATGTAAGCCTGGAGCTCCTCTCACATCAAAAGCTCCGTATCTTCCAGCATTTCCGAGAAGATCTTCATGACGGCCTCCAGCTCTGCCTCGTCCTCGACGGGCACATACCGGGCCTCCTCACTGGTCTCATCGGACATATCCTTTAAAATAAGACACTCCGCGTCCCCCTCGGGCCTGTCGGCCACCAGGAGGTAGTTCACGCCGTTCACGCGGGTCTCATCCTCAACATAAAAAACCGCTTCCCGTCCCTCCTCGTCGAGGAGGGTGATTGCCATTTCACTTAATTCGCTCATTCAAATACCCCTGTAAAATGATGGCCGCGGCGATCTTGTCTATATACTTCTTCCTCTCGGACCTGGGTACCCCCATTTCCTCAAGTGCCTCGTCCGCCTCCACCGTCGTCAGTCTCTCGTCACAAAGAAATACGGGGACCTGCAGCCGTTTCTCAAGCTGGCTCTTGAAAGCCAGCGTCTTTTGCGCCCGGTCCCCGATCGTATCGTCCATATTCAGCGGGAAGCCCAGAACGATGCCCTCCACGGCGTAGGCCGCCGCGAGCTCCTCCAGCCTTCTCAATGTCGAGCGCAGATGGTTCTCCTTGTCCCGTGTAATCGTCTCCAGCGCCTGCGCCGTCATTCCCAGCGGATCGGAGACGGCCACGCCGACCGTCACGGACCCGTAATCCAATCCCAGAAGTCTCATGTCTCCTCGTTTTCCCAGGACCTGTTGCGGACATATTCCTTGAGCAGCTCCTCGACCAGGTCGTCTCTCTCGACCTTCATGATCATGCTGCGGGCGCCCTTGTAGCTGGTGATGTAGGTCGGATCTCCGGACATGATGTAGCCGACGATCTGACTGACGGGGTTGTAGCCCTTCTCCTCCATCGCGGCATAGACCACGCGAAGGACCTCCTTGACGTGGATCTCCGGTTCATTCTTCACACTGAAATATAAGGTTTTGGAAAGATCAGCCATCTCTATCCCTCCTGTCATCACTAAACGGCAGGTCCAGTCATGGAACCATACTATCTTACCATTGTACACTCTAAGGCTGAAACAATCAACGCCTTTTTGTAAACACAGGGCCGGGCCCTTCTTCCGGCTCAGAAAAGGAGGATCTCTCCCGAGACCGCCTTGCCCCTGCCCCGGAGGATCACGTTCCGGTCAGCTTCCGGAACCCGCGAACGCACCTCCACGTACTCCCTGGTGTACCCCTTCATAGCCCCATCCGGGGCGGGCTCTTCAAAAAGCACCTCCACGTTCTGACCTACCCAGGAGGCGGCGTACTCGGCCCGCCTCAGGGCGTCCAGCTGCATGAGACGTCTGGAGCGCTCCTTTTTGACCTGCTCGGAGACCTGGTCCGGCATCACGGCCGCCTTGGTCCCCCGGCGTTTGGAGTATTTGAATATGTGGGTCCTCGAGAAATGAATCCCCTCCACGAACCTTACGGTCTTCTCGAACTCCTCCTCCGTCTCCCCCGGAAAACCGACGATGATGTCCGTGGTGATGGCGGGGTTCACGAAATATCTGCGGAGGAGCCGACATTTTTCGGCAAAGTCCTCCGTCCGGTAGCGGCGGCGCATCCTGGCCAGGGTCTCGTCGCACCCGCTCTGCATGGACAGGTGGAACTGGGGGCAGATCTCGCGGATCGAGGCGAGCCGCCTCACGAAATCCTCTGTCATGATGCCCGGCTCGAGGGACCCCAGCCGGACCCGTTCGATGCCCGGAACGGCGGCCATGGCCTCTATGAGACCGGCCAGCTCCTCGTTGGTCTCCGCCTCGCTCGCGAAGGGCGTCATCCGGTTCTCGCCCGGCGCCGCCTTGTCAAGACCGTAGGAGCTGACGTGAATGCCGGTCACGACAATCTCCCGATAGCCGCGCGCAGCCAGTGCCTGAGTCTCCCGGATGACCTCCCCGGCCTCCCGGCTCCGGACCCTTCCCCGGACGTAGGGAATCATGCAGTAGGTGCAGAACTGATTGCAGCCGTCCTGGACTTTGACGTAGGCCC